>CANRKV010000075.1 GCA_947631305.1 uncultured Jeotgalicoccus sp. | reverse complement strand
CCGAGTTCTTCCTTAATTTCCCGGACACCGTCTTCAACACTCTCTTCGGAAGTGAGGTGTCCTGCTGCTGTAATATCGAGCATATTTGCAAAGTCTTTCTTATCGGGACTTCTCAGCTGGAAATGGATAAAGGTTTTATTCTTTTCCACTTCAATGAACCAGCAGTGGAAGGTTTCGTGCCACAATCCTTTTTTATGAGCATCAGAACGTGACGTTGTACCTGTCAGATGACCGTCGGAATCAAAAATACTAAGTTGTTCATCTTCCATAGCAAACTCATCTCCTCAGAAATTAGAACATTTGTACAAAGAATAAACTGATCGTATCCCAGTAATATTGAATCGTTACAAACAGCACTGCAAACAGTATCGCAGGGAGCATATTGGCTACTCTTATATTCATCAGACCGAGCAATCTGATACCGATGGCAATAATCATAATCCCGCCTGTACCCGTAATGGCAATAATAATGTCATCCATCAAATCAGGCTGTATAAAGCGGTTAATTTGAGATGCTGACAGTGCAATCGCACCCTGGAACAGAAATACGGAAATGGCAGAGAACATAATTCCAATCCCCATAGTGGATGTCAGGAAAATAGCGAGGACTCCGTCGATTAAAGCCTTTGTTAAAAGAACGGTATGATCGTTTCGAAGTCCGCTGTCCAGTGCACCAATGATGCTGACTGCACCGACGACATACACTAAAGTAGCGGTAACAAAAGCGGCTGCTGCACCGCCTTCAGTTGCACCTGTTTTCGTTTCGAGCCAGATGCCGAAGTGATTCATTTTATCTTCAATGTCCCATTTTTCACCGAGCATGGAACCGAGAGCGAGACTGGCAACGACTACAATCAGTATACTGTTAGCTTCGAGTGCCATATCAATCCCGATAACCAGTACGGTAATTGACAGTGCCTGAAGGATAGTAGATTTCATATTTTCATTAATATTTCTCCAAAAAAGACCGATGATGCTGCCTAAAATAATAGCTGAAGCATCTACGATAGTACCAAACAGCGCCATGTAAACTCCCCCGTCTCTATAAATATCTAACCTAATATATCATAACGGCCATGGGGGTTATATATTAAATCAACTATCCGGAATAGTTGGATAGTTTATAAATATCATGTTTAATTAATAACATTACAGAAAACTTTACTATTGTAGTATATTTTCATATTAATGATAAAATTATTAGTAAAGAAATGCACATCTAAGAGGAAGGTGATTATCATGCAGACGCTGTATATTTTTATCGTTGTTATGATTTTAATTGCAATTGTTTCACTGATTATAAAAATATTTGAGTATTTTAAACTGAAGAAAGATACTAGAACGTTATGGGACAGACGCGCCAGATTAGAAACGAAGCCTGAATACTATGTTCATTACTATAACTACTTCGTTAATATTATGGAAAATGAGAATACTGATGACAGGAACGTTGTGGATGATGAAACGTGGAATGACCTGGATCTCAGTAAACTGATGGACAAGATAAACTATACATTTACGACGATAGGCACTGAAAATTTATATGCAGTGCTTCGAAATTCATCAGAAAACCAGATTATAGATGAAGACTTGTTACATAAAATTAAAAATGACCGGGGTTTCCGGGAAGAGATATCATATCGTTTAGCTAAACTCGGCAGGTCGGGCAACTCAAACACGAGTAAGTTCATGTATGAATTTATACCGGTGAAGAAGTTTAATCCGTTATTTATACTGTTTTCATTGATGCCGTTTATCGGTGTGTTTCTGTTTTTTATCAATCCATTTTTATCATTGTTAACTATACTGGCAGGATTTGGTATAAACGCATATCTGTCGCATAAGCATAAAGGCTCAACCGGGCTGGACTACACAGATATATTTTATGCGATTAATATTATCGTCACTGCCGGAAAAATGAATTCAAAATTCAACAGCAGAGGTCTGAAAAGACTGGCGTTAATGGGTCCGCTGTTTGTGAATGATGACAGTGCAAAAGAGATGAACGTTGGTGTTCAGATGTTTACTGCTTTTAAATTAATGTTTTTAATAGATTATCATCTCTATCATACTGCTCACCGGACCCTGAATAAAAACCATGAGTTATATAAAGAAGGATGGCGTTATACTGCTTCGCTCGATCTGCACTACAGCTTGGCAATGTGGAGAGAGACGCTGCCGTATTATACTGTGCCTGAAACAGAAACATCTTCATATATAAAAACCGAGGGACTTTACCATCCGCTTGTTGCAGATGCTGTTGATAATGAACTCGATTTTAATAATGATATTTTATTAACGGGTTCTAATGCAGCAGGTAAATCAACATTTATGAAAGCGCTGGGTATCAATGTAATTATCAGCAACGGATTAAACACATCCACCAGTACATTATTTAAATACACTCCAGGCAAAGTAATCTCTTCGATGGAAATTACAGACAGTGTTATCGAAGGGGACAGTTATTTTATCAGCGAAGTAAAATCTCTGAAGCGGATTGTCGATGAAATTGAAGATTTTGACGGTACGGTTTACTGTATTATTGATGAGATATTTAAAGGAACGAATACGATAGAACGTCTGGCTGCAGGCGAGTCATTTTTAAGGTATCTGCATGAGAAAGAAAATGTCTGTTTGATTGCGGCAACACACGATATGGAGCTGACAGACTTACTGAATGGAGAATTTGAGTTTTACCACTTCAGCGAAGAACTGATTGGTGATGATATTAACTTTGATTACAAAATTAAAGACGGCATCGCAACGAGTTCGAATGCGATAGAGTTATTGAGATTGTATGAATTTCCGGAAGCGGTATATAAAGAAGCGAGAGAAAAAGTTGGGAATGACTGATTCAGTAAAATGGATAGTATAAATAGAACGGGGATGTAAAATGAAGCAAAATAAAAATATGCTCATTTATTTACTAGTGTTTACCATTATGGTTTTGTGGGGTCTAAATATTGTTATTCTTAAACTTCTGGTTACGGAATTACCCCCAGCGACGATGACGGCTTTTCGCGTAATGATTGCAGGTGTAACGACGTTATGTATTTTAATATTGACGCGTTCGTTCCGCCGGATGACTAAACAGGAATGGATTTACACGCTGCTCGGAACGTTATTCGGTGTCGTGCTTCATCATTCGCTGCTGGCGATATCTTTGACGATGATCGATGCATCCAGTGCAGCATTAATACTTGCACTCGTACCGCTTACCACCGTTATACTGGCGATATTTTTCCTCGGTGAAAAGCTGACAGGTGCACGTTTCCTCGGTATTTCGCTGGCGCTAACCGGTGTGTTTTTCATTCAGGGAGAGTCATTTACAAGTTTCCAGTTTTCATTAGGGGAAGTATTGATATTTACATCAATGCTTGTGCAGGCAATCAGTTTTATCTTTATAAAAAAAGCGACTGCAACTATCGACTCAAAACAAATTACGACGATGATGTTTTTAACAGGTTCTATTGGTCTGGTTATTCTCAGCTTTATTATTGAACCGGGAAGTTTCAGCCAGATGTTTACGGCCAGTCCATTTATTTATGTGCTCTTTATATTTTCCGGTATGGTCGTCACAGGATTCGGCTATATAATATATAACTCTGCAATACAGCAGATTGGTGCCGGTCAGACTGTTATATTCAATAACTTTGTACCATTCTTCGGTGTTGTATTTTCAGTGATTTTTTTAAATGAAATGATTACTGTTTCTCAAGTAATTGGTTTTATATTTGTAGTGATTGGTGTGCTGTTCGGGACAGGATATATTGAATTTATATTCAGTCAGAGAAACAGACGCAAAAACTTATAAAAAAATTCTCCGGACAATTTAATGTCTGGAGAATTTTCTGTTTATCTATTTATCTTTTTTCGGCATTGAATATGCGCCGTTATCAAGCTGTTTCCATAAAAGATCAGGCAGCTCGTATTTATCTTCTACATCCCGGTCAAAGTATTCGAAAATCTCATCTTCTTTGCCTTCTGCGATTTTGCTGATGAAGTTATAATCCAGCAGCAGAACTCTGCCTAGAGCAATCATTTCCATGTTGCCCTCCTCAATAGCACGGAGTGCCTGGTCTGCAGTGAATACAGAACCGACTCCGATCAGCGGCATGCGTCCGCCTATCCATTTGTGAAGCAGTTCGATACGTTCTGTACCGGCATGCTTTCCTTCACGTGTTTTAGAGTGTACCTGACTTAATGAAGCGTGAAGATAATCAAGCGGCTTTTCAACCAGCTTGCTGAGCAGTTCCTCTGTAGTTTCCATACGGATTCCAGGAGTTTCTGCCTCTTCCGGAGAAAAACGATAGCCGATAATAAAATCGTCTTTAGCATATTTCTCTTTCGCCTTCGTGACTGCATCGACGACTTCCATAGCGAACAGGAAACGGTCTTCGCCCCACTTGTCATTACGTCTGTTGAAATACGGCGAAACGAACTGGTGGATAATATAATGATTCGCACCATGAATTTCAACGCCGTCAAATCCTGCTTCAGCAGCGCGGCGTGTTGCTTCTCCGAATGCTTCAATCGTTTCAAGAATTTCTTCTTCTGTAATTTCACGTGCATCGTGCGGTTCTGTTTCATCAAAACTCTGCATCATAATCGGGCTTGGTCCTGCAGAATCAGCACCCGGCGTTAGTCTCGGAATTGCCTGAGCGCCGCCGTGGTGAATTTGGAGTATTGCTTTTGCTCCATTTTCTTTCATCACATCAGCCAGACGTGTTAATCCTTCAACATCTGAGTCGCGGACGACTGAAGGCTGTCCAGGGAATGCTTTACCAAGATCAGTGACATTGGATGCTGCAGAAATCGATAAACCGACGTCTTTCGAGCGTGTGCGCATGTATTCAATTTCTTCGTCCGACACTGTACCATCATCGTGTGATGAAATATGTGTCATCGGTCCAAGTGCAAATTTATTTTTTAATTCGACTCCATTTTTAAGTGTAACCTTCTGAAATAAAGTCTCATATTTCTTATTCATATAAATAAAATCCTCCAGTAAGCTTTTGTGAAATTAATATTACAATATTAAATAATAACCAAGTTTACTGGTACAGCCTAAATTTCTGCTCAAAAAATCTAATTTCCCGTATATCTTTTAAGGTGCTCTGCAGTCACCGAATTTTTAACATTTAACAGCCCTTCAGGTTCACCGCTGTATAAAATTTTCCCGCCTCTCATACCTGGTCCAGGACCGACGTCAACAAGCCAGTCGGCGTGTGTCATCATTGTGAGATTGTGCTCAATCAGAATGACAGTGTTCTGCTGTTCAATTAATTGTTCAAAACACGATAATAATGCTGAAATATCGTCTTCGTGCAATCCTGTCGTCGGCTCATCGAAAATGAACACTTTATCTTGTGCACCGCTGTCTAAATAACGGCTTAATTTCAACCTCTGAATTTCCCCGCCTGACAGCGTATCAAGCGATTGTCCAAGCGTCATATAATGAAGTCCCGTCGCTTCCAGGTTTTTAAGACGCGATACAACTTTTTCATTATTTTTAAATAACGATACACCTTCTTCGACTGTCAGTGCCAGCACATCCGCAATAGAATAACCGTTTACTGTCGCTTCAAGTACTTCTTTTTTATAACGCGTACCGTTACAAACTTCACATATCTGTGAAAAATCGGCCATAAAGGCAAGCTCTGTTTTAATAACACCCTTACCGTTACATTCAGGACATGCACCTTCTGAGTTATAGCTGAACATACCTTTTCTTAAGCCGGTCTGTTTACTGAAGAATGTGCGGACTTCATCGAATAAATCCATATAAGTCAGCAAGTTGGAACGGTTAGTCGCCTGTACCGCCTTCTGATCTATAAATATCGCATCTTCAGATTTACCGAGGCCTGTTTTAATCAGCGTACTTTTACCTGAACCGGCGACACCTGTGATGACAGAAATCAGATCTTTAGGTATATCGACGGATACATCATTTAAGTTATTCTTAGTAATATTTTTAAGAGGTATAAAAAACTCAGCCTGTCTAGGGTTCTCTTTCAGCTGATGTTTTCTGTTAAGTGCGATGCTGGTCGGTGTGTCCGTCTGCATTAACTCCTCATACGTTCCGTTAAATATAATTTCTCCGCCGTGCTGACCTGCACCTGGACCGATATCGATAATGTGATCCGCAATATGAATTACATCGGGATCGTGTTCAACAATCAGCACAGTATTGCCTTTATCTCGTATGGAACGCATAATTTCATTAATTTTTTCTATATCTTCCGGATGCAGTCCGACACTCGGTTCATCGATAATATAAACTAAATCGGTTAACGGACTGTTTAAATGACGGATCAGTTTGATGCGTTGGGACTCTCCGCCTGACAGCGTCGGTGTTTCGCGGTTGAGCGTTAAATAATTTAAACCAATGTAGGAAAGAGCCTCCATCTGTTCTAGTAATGGTTTCACGATAAACTTCGCCTTCTCATCATTCAGATTTTTTAGGAAGGCTATCGCATCATCGATTGATAATGCAGTAAAGTCGGCAATACTTGCTCCGTTAATTTTACAGCTCAGTACTTTGTCGTTAAGACGCTTGCCTTCACAGTCCGGGCATTTCTGGCTGGTTACAACGCGTTCCACATCCGTTAAGAAACGTTTCTTTTCAAAGTTATCATTGAGCAGAAACGAACGTCTGAACCGGTGAATTAATCCTTCAAACTTAGCGGTTCTCGGCCAGTTCTCCGGAGGGTTTTTAATCTTCCGGGGTTTTGTATAAAGAAATGTCTCCATTTCTTCTTCTGTATAATCTTTAAGTTTTTTATCATTATCAAACAAGCCGCTGTATAAGTAGCGTTTCCCTCTCCAGCTGTCCGGTCTGAAAGACGGAAATTTAATTGCATCTTCGTTCAGCGACTTATCAAAATCGAGCAGCTCGTTTAAATCAATATCTTCGACATAGCCAAGACCCTGGCACCGTTCGCACATGCCGCTCGGGTTATTAAATGAAAAGACATTTGAGTAACCGACAAAAGGTGCGCCGACACGCGACCATAACAAGCGGACTGAGGAGTATATATCGGAAATTGTACCTACTGTGGAACGTGAATTGCCACCGAGTTTCTTCTGGTTAATAACCATTGCGACCGGCAAATTTTCAATTCTGTCCACATCCGGTTTTTCATACTGTGTCAGCTGATGCTGGATGTAGCTTGAATAAGTTTCATTCAAGAGACGCTCTGACTCTGCAGCCAATACACTGAAGACCAGGGAAGACTTCCCTGAACCTGAACGTCCGGTAAAGACGGTCAGCTGATGTTTTGGAATATCGACACTCACATTTTTTAAGTTATTCTGATTCGCACCGTGCACGCGTATATATGACATGAAATCCACCTCTGTATATAAAATTTATCTGTAAGTAAGCATATTTTAATCAATACCCTGTTCTCCGGGTATTAAATCAGACAACAGAGTTGAAGTGCAGTTAATGTTTTCAGG
>CANRKV010000074.1 GCA_947631305.1 uncultured Jeotgalicoccus sp. | reverse complement strand
CCATGACCAGCCGGGATTGTAACACCCTGGAAGTCGATATCTTCTTTAGCTTTACCAGGTAAGAATGGTACGAACGGGTAGAAACGGCGGACTTCCTGTGAAAACTTGTATGCATAGTCCGGCTCGCTCTTGATTTTTTCACGAGTAATCGGGTTATCATGCATTGCAAGTAAACCGAATGCTACGAATCTGTTGATTGCGATTAATGGACGGAATGTGTTCATTAAGTCGATTGCACAGTTTCTTGAATCCATCGGGTTGCCAAGATAGTCTTCCCAATGCGCGAATTCATAAAGTGCTGTACCTTCAGGCGGGTGAATATTGCCTTTACGCGTTTCAAGAATCTGCTCTTCAAGCCAGTCCTCTACGCGGCGGCGTGCAGCTTTAGATTCTTTATATCCTTTAAATACACCACCGAGTCCTTTGAATGAGTCGATCATGATATCCATATCTGTTGCGATCTTTTCGATATCTTCCGGTGGAGCTTGTACTCCTGCCCAGCGTGTACCGACTTTAGTCAGCAGAACGATAGATTCACGGTAAATGTTTACCTCATCCATGCTTTCCATACGCTGAGTATTTGCCTGCCATAATGTACGTGTTAATTCACGTACGTAGTTCAGGTTTCCTTCAGTCATTAAACTCATAAATAATGCTTTTCTGTCGATGTGTTTCTTACCATCAATTGTGTGAATGGCACCTTTACCGAAAAGTGTATTGACGATACGTTTTGGCAGCATACCCTCACGCTGAACGATATCGTTGTTATAGAACATTTCTGCTCCTTCTTTTCCTGTAACTACAGCGAATGGTTTACCGCCTAAAACTTTTGTTTCAAACACAGTAGTGTTTAAACGGTCACGCTGATTTTTTGTATAAAGGTATCCTTGTTTCATCAATTTTAAAGTGTTATCCAGGCCTTTATCCCTCTTAAGTGATGCCATAATTTCATTCCTCCAATTCGAATGTACTCTACCATTATATATAAACGGCAAAGCCAATGCCAATATTTACTCGTTATCTACAGTTTCGCTTATAACTTCTTCTCCGTCAACCTCTACGCGGTATTGACCGGACTCTTCTTCAAGTAAAATAAGTGAAATTGTATGGTTCGTGTCTTCAGTTATTTCGATTGTTTCTGAAACCTCTTTAATATCGTTATCTTTATCTCCGATAAAGATTTCAGCTTCAACCGGTTCAGGGTCTGAATCCGCAGCGGAATCTTCTTTATCTTCGCTCGAAGAACTACTTGGTTTTTCTTCTGCTTCCTCTTCAGGATAAGGAATGTTCAATGAAATCTGATACGTGGTTTCACTCGGTGGTTCTTCGCCCAGTGAGACGATAACGTTAATCTGGGATCCCGGCAGGAAATCACCGTAACTCGGATCCTGCGATACTATCGCACCTTCCGGCACTTCGTTGCTGTAAACTTCTGTCGTGACGTTAACGATAAAGCCCTGACTCTCAAGCTCAGTTCTTGCTGCATCGAGAGATGTTCCTGCGTAATTCGTAATCGGAATCGGTTCAACACCTTCCGATACCGTAAAGGTAATCGGTGAACCGTCGGGATACAGCTCTTCACCTGCAGCAACGTCCTGGTCAAGAATCGTGCCCGGCGGCTGATCACTGTACTGTCGTTCTGAATCAATATTTGTAAAACCGGCCGCTTCAAGATCAGCCTCAACATCTTCATACATCTCACCGGTATGATCAATCATCGTATACGGTTCTTCACCGAGGCTGACGAGCATATCCACAGCACCGCCGCGCTCGACTTCAGCTCCTGACACCGGTGACGTTTCAATAATCATGCCTTCTTCAAAGTTATCATGATATGTTTCGGAGATATTGCCGGTGACAAGGTCTTCCGCCAGCAAATATTCTTCCGCTTCTTCAACTGTCATATCCTGCAGATTTTCTATACTGACCGTCGGCGATTGTCTCGGCCAAAGCAGATAGACAATTACTGCCGCAGCAAGAAGGAAAAATAGAATAAAAAGTATCCACGGCCATTTACGCCGCTTTTTCTTCGGTTCCTCTGCAGCGGGATTTGTTTTCTCCGGTTCCTGTACAGGCAGCGGCGCTGCCTGTACTTCCTTTTCAGGTTCCGATTTTTCTTTAGCCGGCACTGCAGTGACCATTGTTTTTCCCTGCTCTTCTTTTTTAACCGGCACATACGGTTCAGAAACATCTTTATAGTAAACAAGTGCAGAAAGTACATCATCCGCATGTCTGTATCTGTTCAGCGGTTCTTTCTCTGTACATTTCATCACGATATTTTTTAAACCGACCGGGATATCACGGTACTCCGAAATATCCGGAAACGGTTCTGATATATGTTTCAGTGCGACTGATACAGCAGTTTCTGCTTCGTAGGGTAAATGCCCCGTCAAAAGTTCAAACAGCATCACTCCAAATGAGTAAATATCAGTGCGTTCGTCTGTATTGTGACCTTTTGCCTGTTCAGGAGAAATATACTGTACGGAGCCGATGACCTGATTCGTTTCTGTCATACGTGTTTCACTCAGTGCTTTTGCAATACCGAAATCAGTAATTTTCACTCTGCCGTTCGTATCGAGAAGAATATTCTGCGGCTTAATATCCCTGTGAATAATACCGCGGTCATGTGCATGTTCTATTCCCCGGAGAGTCATCATCGCAATACTGATTACTTCATCAATATCGAGCGGACTGTTATTTAAAATATGTTCTTTTAAATTGGGACCGTGAACAACTTCCGTAACGAGTATATGATACTCTTCGGTTTCGTCCACATCGAGCACGCTGACGATATTCGGATGAGACAGCTGAATTGTACTTTCCACTTCACGCTGGAAGCGGCGCACGGATTTCTCTTTATCTACCGGATCTGCTTTAATCATCTTCACAACAACTTCACGATTTAAAATAATATCTGTGGCCAGATATACAGAGCTCATGCCGCCGCCAAGGTATTTCAAGATTTTATAACGTTCCGATACTACGTTACCGATCACTCGCCTCCACCTGCTTTCAGGTCGGCCAGGACGACACTGATATTGTCGCGGGACTTATTATTTTCTGCAGTTTTTGTCAGTTCTTGTGCTTTTTGTTCCAGCGTCAGTTTTGAGCTGTACATCAAATGATGAATTTCATCAGGTCTGACAGCATCTGTCAGCCCGTCGGTTGCAAGCACTATATAATCATGCTGGCGTCCGCGAAGACGGAAGACATCAGCCTGAATTACTTTCTCAGTCCCCATCGCTTTCGTAATTAAATTGCGGCGCGGGTGTGTCTGCGCTTCTTCTGCGGTAATTTCACCGCTCGATACGAGAACGTTCACGAAAGTATGATCTTCAGTGACCTGTTCTATTTTACGATTGTTCATTACGTATGCACGTGAATCCCCAACATTCAATACGAGAATTGACGACTCGATAATCGCCACCAGCACAAGTGTTGTACCCATGCCTCTGTATTCAGGGTATTCATCCTGATAGTCATATAATTCATGATTCGTTTTAATAACGAGATCACGCAGAAAGCGTTCCGCTTCATCTATATTAAACAGGTTATTGTCTTCCCAGGCGTTCTTCACTTTATCGTAAACAAACCTGCTCGCAACTTCCCCGTACTGATGACCGCCCATACCGTCTGCAATTAAGAGCAGCGGCTGGCTGGTACGGTTATAAAAATGTCCCGTTAAATCTTCATTGATATCTCTGTAATTACCGCAAATACTTTTTTCTGTTACTTTCAAGATTAACCCTCCTATCCGTGGCATTAGCTGTCAGACTTTTTAAATCTCGCAATGAAAAAACCGTCGGTTTGATGTTCATACGGAAGGATTTGTCTGTATGGCCCCGTAAAGTTAAATGCCGGAATACTAAAATCATCAAATTCAATGTCATCGTGATTTTTCTTAAATGTATACGCAACATTTTCATTTTCCAGCTGATGAATCGTACAGGTCGAATAAATTAATATTCCGTTAGGTTTCAGATATTTCTTAACATTATCTAAAATATCGAGCTGTAATTCAACTAATTCGTTAATACTTTCTTCATTTCTTTCGTATTTAATTTCAGGCTTGCGTTTAACTACACCGAGACCGGAACATGGTGCATCGACGATAATACGGTCAAACTGCCGGCCGTAATCGTGTGTTTCAGCATCTGCAACGAACGCTTCGTAGTTCGTGTGCTGCAGACGTGAAGCCTCATTGTCGATTAATGTTATTTTATGTTCATGCACATCACCGAGAGTTACCGAGCCGCTGTCCATTGATTCAAGGGCATGCAGGCCTTTGCCGCCCGGTGCACTGCAGACATCCAGTATGTCGTCATCGTCATCCGGGTCCAATGCCAGATTAACAAACATTGAAGAGACATCCTGAATCGCAAAGAAGCCGTCTTTATAACTGCTGCTGTGCGTAATGTTCTGTCCGTTGAATTCAATTGCATCCGGGTGCAGATTGGATTCTCTGACGTCGTAGCCTTCATTTAACAGTATTTCAATTAAATTATCTCTGTCGATCAGCTTTTTATTTACTCTGAGATACATTTGCGGTTTTTCATTCAGCGATGAAATAATACGTTCTGTTTCCTCAGTACTGTAATGTTTAAACCAATGTTTCACCAGCCATTTCGGCATGCTGTATTTCAGCGACAAGCGTGCCGCATCATTTTTAATGTCATCGATATTCGGTCTTTCGCCTCTTAGATAAGCACGCAGTATACCGTTAATCTGTTTACCAGCCTGCAGTCCGCCGCGTTCTTTGGCGATTTCAACCGCTTCATTAATTACGGCAAAATCAGGTACACGGTCCAGATACTCCAGCTGATAAATTGAGATCAGCAGCAGATAGCGCTGCCAGCGGCGTAATTTTGTTTTTATAAATGGTCTCACGTAATATTCAAGTGTAAGTTTATGCTGCAGCGTACCGTAAAGAATTTCAGTCAGCAGACCTTTGTCCTGCGAGTTTAATTCTTCAAAGCGGAGCGCTTCATTCAAAACGATGTTGCTGTATGCTTTATTGTCGATTACATCTTCATATAATTCCAGTGCCAGTGCTCTCACTGTCATTCGTCTTCACCCAGTTTCGTGCCGATTAAATCACTGTTATTGTTAATAAAATCAAGCGCATTATTTTTTTTCTTGCCGGCAAGCTGAACTTCTGTAATATTTACGAGCCCGTCCGCTGCCGCGACTAAAAAACCGTTGTCACTTTTCCCGGTAATCGTTCCCGGTGCTGCGTCTGCTGTTTCATTTGTCAGCTCGGCTGCAAATATCTTCAGGCGTTTATCATCCTGCATCGTATGTCCGACAGGCCACGGTGCAAGACCGCGTATGTGATTAAAGACATCGCGTGCCGGTTTATTAAAGCTGATGATTTCATCCGTTTTTAAAATATTCGGACTGAACGTTGCCTCACTGTCTACCTGCGGCGTGCGCTGGTTCGTACCTTCAATTACATCCGGCAATGTTTTCATCAGAAGCGATGCTCCGACTCTGCTGAGTTTATCGAACAGTGTGCCAGTGTTGTCAGCGTCTTCGATTTGGATGCTCTCAGCTGCAATAATATCTCCTGCATCGAGTTTTTTCGCCATATACATTATCGTTACGCCCGTTTCTGAATCACCATTAATAAGCGCACGGTGAATCGGCGCACCCCCGCGGTGTTTAGGGAGGAGTGATGCATGGACATTAAGTGACCCTTTAGCCGGAACATTTAAAATGTTTTCCGGCAGCAGCTGGCCGAATGCAGCGGTAATAATCAGGTCCGGTTCAATATCGGAAACGATTTTAAGCGCTTCTTCACTGTTCATCGTTTCAGGCTGATACAGCTCAATGCCGAGCAGTTTTGCTGCAGCGGCGACCGGCGGGTCTGTCATTACTTTTTTTCGTCCGACAGGTCTTGCAGGCTGTGAAATTACCAGGTCCACACCGTATTCTTTATGAAGTTCTTTTAATATTGGTACAGAAAAATCCGGTGTACCCATAAAGATAATTTTTGTCATGTTAAATCTCCTACATAATATATTGTGGATCGACATCAATTTTTAAAGACAATCCTGTCTTTTTATAAAGCTGTGTATATTTTTGATCGAGAGCATCCAAAACATCTTTCAATGCCGGCTCCCGTTTATATTTAAGCAAAATCTGGAATCTGTTTTTATTTTTAATTCTTTCGATCGGGCTTGGTGACGGACCGATAATAATACAGCTTTCACTGACATTCTTAACCAGTGTATTGTGAATATCAGTCGTCGCTTCGAGACAATCCTTAATCCGCTCGGATGAAACTGTAAACAGTATATGGAAATAGTACGGCGAATACCGTGCAAACTTCCTGAACTGCATTTCTTTTTCATAAAACTCGGAGTAATTATTATCCATTGCCAGTGTAATCGCGTAGTGCTCAGGATTATACGTCTGGAAAATAACTTCCCCCGGCAGTTCGTGGCGTCCCGCACGTCCGGCCACTTGTGTTAGGAGCTGAAACGTCCGTTCATTCGCTCTGAAATCCGGCAGATTTAACATCGTATCTGCATTCAGCACCCCGACCAGGGTAACGTTCGGATAGTCGAGACCTTTGGCGATCATCTGCGTACCGAGAAGAATGGGTACTTTATCATTCTCAAATCGGCTCAGCAGCTGTTCGTGCGCACCTTTTCGCTGCGTTGTATCGACGTCCATTCTTATAATATCAACGTTAAATGTATCCCTTAAAATCTCTTCAACTTTCTGTGTACCCGTTCCTCTGAACGTTACATCATTTGACCCGCAGTCTGCACACTTCCGCGTTACCTGCTCTTCGTAGCTGCAGTAATGGCATAAAAGACTGCTGTTGTTTTTATGATACGTGAGTGAAATATCGCAGTTTGGACAGTTCGGCACATGACCGCAGTTCTGGCAGATCTGAAAGTTGGCGAATCCTCTGCGATTTAACAGCAGTACTGTCTGCTCGCCTTTTTCAAGCCGGTCGTATATCGCAGTTTCAAGTTTTCTCGATAAAATTCCCGAGTTGCCGTCTTTATGTTCGTCACTCATATCAACAACCTCTGCTTTAGGCAAAGGCTGCATGCCCGGACGGTGTGTCAGCTCAAAACGCTGGTACACTTCTTTTGAGCTCCGTGCATATGATTCAAGTGAGGGTGTTGCAGATCCTAAAACGACAGGACAGTCGTGAAACTCCGCGCGTAATTTCGCCACTTCGGCTGCATGATACATCGGGCGTTCTGATTGTTTATAAGTCGTTTCATGCTCTTCATCGATAATAATAATGCCAATATCTTTAAACGGTGCAAAAATAGATGAGCGTGCGCCGACTGATACCCGTGCCCGGCCGCTTTGGATTTTACGCCATTCATCGTACTTTTCACCGTGTGACAAGGCAGAGTGCAGTACAGCAACATCATCGCCGAAACGCGCTTTAAATCTGTTGACCATTTGCGGTGTCAGCGCGATTTCCGGTACAAGCATAATTGCGTCCCGGTTATTATCGAGCGCTGTCTGTATTAACTGTAAATACACTTCGGTTTTCCCGCTGCCGGTAATACCATGCAAAAGAAATGTTTCATTGTCATT
>CANRKV010000073.1 GCA_947631305.1 uncultured Jeotgalicoccus sp. | reverse complement strand
TGATTGAGTGAAACTATACGGGGTATACAGTCTAAAAGAAGTTAAAATTCACAGGAGGCTATTTAATGACTCAGACAGTTCTTATAACAGGTGCAGGAACAGGCTTTGGGAAAAATATTGCATTCGCATTAGCGGAAAAAGGCAACCCGGTTATTGCAACAGTGGAAGTGATGTCACAGGTCTCTGCTCTGGAGCAGGAAGCACGGGAACGCGGTGTAACGATGCAGATTGAGAAACTGGATGTGACAAATGCCAAAGACCGTGAGAAGGCATGGACGTGGGATATTGATGTACTGGTGAATAATGCAGCTGTAAAAGAAGGTGGTTCATTAGTCGATATTCCTGAAGAAAATTTACGTCATCAGTTTGAAGCAAATGTATTTGGACCTATATTATTAACTAAAGGATTTGCGCGTAAAATGGTGGAGAATAAGAGCGGCCGCATCGTTTTCGTATCTTCAGTATCCGGGATTACAACGAACCCGTTATCAGGTCCGTATTCGGGTTCTAAACATACTGTAGAAGCGTTTGCGCTGGCATTGAGTAAAGAATTACAGGAGTTCAATGTAGAAGTTTCAACAATTAATCCAGGCCCTTATTTAACAGGATTTAACGACCGTGAATTTGAAACATGGAAAAACTGGGAAACAGACTTAAGCAATACTGTATTTGATTACAGTAAAACAGCTTTCCCGAGTGAGCAGTTCGATCCTCATGAAGTGACAGAACCTGCAATTAAAGTCATTCTGGGAGAAACTAAGCAGTACCGTAACGTTATTCCTGAAAAAATGGTTTCAGGGCTGAAAGAAAAACAAAGTGCTGTATGGGATAAGAAAACGACAGACGGGCTCGGCGAGCGTGACGAAACAGTGCAAAAATCTTATGATATTGAACCGGGAACCCCGGCAGAATAAGAAATGAAAAAGAACTGCTTAACAAATTGTTAAGCAGTTCTTCTTATCTTGCATCAGTAGTGTCAAATAGTGTAATTACTGTACCGAGCTGTACAGCAGCAATAAGTGCTGCTGCCATCAACAGCATTAAATATAAATCGTATCTTGAGAAAGATGTTCTATAAAAATAAGTACGGCTGCCGTCAGTAAATCCTTTTGATTCCATTGCGATACCGAGTCTGTACGCTCTTCTGATACTTTGGCTGAGAAGTGTAACAATCGTTGATTTCAGTCCTTTAAAACCGGAAATATACTTTTTGTGAATGAGTGCTCTTCTGACTTTTCTCGCTTGTCTGAGCTGGAAGTATTCAGCAATTATAATCGGAACCATTCTTATTGCTGCCATAAAAGAATAGGCATACTTCGGCTTCACTTTCAGCTGTATCATCAGCGCATAAAACACATCGGTAATTTTTGATGTAAATATTACCAAAGCTCCGAATAACGACAATATAACGCCGCGCATCGTTATGTGAATCCCTCTGATAAAGCTTTCTTCTGTTATATGAATGATACCGTAATGAAACAGTGTTTCTGTCCCTTCACCGTAAAAAATCATATACAGACTGGAGATAAATCCCGATATGAAAATGAATAACAGAAGGAGTATCAGATACTTTAATTTTACACCGCTTAAGATGAGCAGCGTAATGAGCATTAGAATTGTTAAGTGGAACAGAACATTAGGATTATGAATGAAAATCACCGTGACAAACAGTATCGCTGCGAGCAGAATTTTAGTCAGCGGATTTACATAATCTATAAATGTATTATATTTTTTTACTGTCTCAAACATAATCTGTCCTCTTCTCCTCGAGCATCTGATCTTCAATAATTAAACGTCTGCCGGGATAGCGGATTTTAATATTTTCATCATGCGTAATCATAATTATCGTCGTACCTGCTGCAGTCATTTCATGAAACATTCGGAGCATACGAAATGCATGTTTCTGATCCAGGCCGAATGTCGGTTCATCCAGCAGCAGTACTTTTGGTACGCCGCCGAGAGCTGTAGCAACGCTTAACCGTCTCTTTTGCCCTGTGGAAATTTCCAGAGGATGAAGATGTGCCATATCGTTAAGCCCCATCTGATTTAAAATGACCTCAGTCTGGCGCACTGCTTCGGTATATTCAAAGTGCGGCTCCATATTAATATATATTTCATCGAAAACTTTATGTGTAATGAATTGCAATTCAGGATTTTGAAATACAGGATAAACTTCACCCGCGAACTGCTTTGTTTTCTTAATACGTTTATTTTTATAATAGACATCCCCATCTGAAGGAATGAGCTTCATGATAGCTGACAGCATACTGGATTTGCCTGTTCCATTTTTTCCTTCTATGGTAATCCATTCGCCCTTTTTAATACTTAAGTGATCGATATTGAGAATATCCATTCCCCGCCGTTCAATACGTAAGTTTTTTAATTCCAGCAGTACTTCATTATCAGGCTGCACCGGGTCGAATTCCGGCGCCTTTTGCCATGAATCAGGATGCCAGACACCATATTCATTTAAAAGCTGCTTATGGTGTTTCAGCATGTCTTCGGGTGTACCCTCATGAATAATCTGAGCGTTATCGTTCATAAGTATGACACGGTCCACTTTATCCCATATATAGTCAACACGGTGTTCGACAATAACAACTGTCCGGTCACTCCAGATTCCTTCAATAACGTCCCAGAGCGAAGCTGCTGACTCATCATCAAGCATGCTCGTGGGTTCGTCGAGAAACAGAGTATCTGGTTTTTGCAGCAGTGCTGAAGTGATAGCGAGTTTCTGTTTCATTCCGCCGGATAAGTTATTAATATTTAAATCCAGCGGTACATCGAGACCTGTCTGTCCAAGTGCTTCCATCATCATCGGTTCCATATTTTCTTTCGGAATACTTCTATTTTCTAAAATAAAAGCGAGCTCTTCCGCAACAGTCGGCATAGTGAACTGGGAATCGGGATCCTGGAATACATAAGCATTATTTTCAGGAATGTTGAGAGTCCGAACTTTCATCGGCGTCTGAATGACCTTTGGTATTAATCCGCCCATTACATTTAACAGCGTACTTTTTCCCGAACCGCTCGGGCCTAAGAGCAGTACTTTCTCACCTGATTCAATTGAAATATTTAAATCGGTAAACAATTTAGATGGTGCCTCCGGGAATTTTAAATTCAGTTTCTGTATATCGATTTCTGACATACTATAATCCTTCATGTGAATCATCTGCTCTTTGGCCGACGAACTTTAAAACACCGGTTTCTCTAAGTGCTTTGTAGAGCAGGTGCCCGAGCCAGCCGGCCACAAGTGCTCCGCTTAATATTCTAAGGCTGAACATTAATGTGAGGTTCCACGTCTCGAGGTGGCCAAGATAACCGTAATACCAGTCGAGCGGCAGTGTGGATAATGCTGCTGCGATACCGGCAAGAACTGCAACCATCAGACTCGTGCTCTTATATCTGAAGAACATAAAAACAAGTTCACACACTAAACCTTGTATTAATCCGTACATAATAAGTGAAATATCGAACTGCAAGAGGACAATCGTTTCGCCGGAAGCTGCTGCGAACTCAGCAATCAGCGCGACACCGGGCTTCCTGATAATTAAATAAGCGACAATCGCAGCGATAAACCACATGCCGTAGACCAGTTCATTTAAATGCAGGCCGAACGGCTGCAGTATTGTGTAAATACCGTCCCATAAAGAGTAAATAACAGCGAAAACGAGCGCGATAACGACAGTAATTAAAACATCAGTGAGTGTTAAACCATTTCTTTTTGCCATGTTGAAGCCTCCGTTATAAATTTCAAACAAAAAAACACACCACTAACGGAATGGTGTGCATATAAAAATATGCCACTTCCCTACGCTAGTATGATCTAGATCAGGTGATAAGGGTCAATCTCAGTCCGGTACGGACACCCCCAGTGGTGGTGAATTCATTATTTGATTATCACTATCATAGTCCAGTTATGTGAATTTGTGAAGCGGGATTTATTTAGTGATGGTAATTCCCTGATTTTTTGTTTCGTACAGCCTTACTTTGAGCAGTTCATCATCGGCCGGCAGATGTTTATCAAACTGTTCAAACAGCCAGTAAGCAATGTTTTCTGCCGTTGTGCTCATCTCCGGCAGCGTTTCATTGAGCAGACAGTTATCGATTTTAACAGCGATGTGTTCAGTGTAAATTTTATCGATTAAGTGAAAATCAGTCGCGAGACCAGTATCGTTCACCATTGAAGATATTTCCAAATTAAATGTATAACGGTGATTCTTTAAATCTTTAAATGCAGTATTCGAAAAGAATATCCGGTTGTCGCATGTGAACTCGTAATGTTTGTGAATGATGACCTTCTCAGTAAAATATTTAAATTCCTCAGGTGGTTGTACATCGTTAATATTCATTTTATACCCCTTTAAAAATCAGTTTAATTAATTATACCCATTCACAATACTGTCTTTCAAATGCGTCAAATTATTGACAGAATTTTCTGCTATGTTAGTCTTAAGTAAAATCTTTCGCTTTTCGAAAGATTTATATCTTCTAATTAAAACAAGGGGGAATTGTATGAAACAGTTTTTAAAACGTTTTGGAACAATACTTACTTTAACGGTACTGCTTATGGCGACAGCAAATCCTGCGGTATTAGGAGCAGCGGCTGAACCTGATTACTCAGAAGAAAACGATGTTGCTACAGCTGACGAAGGAATGGTTGTATCTGCACATCCGCTTGCTTCTGAGGCAGGCTACGATGTTCTTGCCAAAGGCGGAACTGCGATGGACGCAGCAATTGCAATGCAATATGTCTTAACAGTAGCTGAACCAATGATGTCAGGTATCGGCGGCGGCGGATTTATGATGGTATATGAAGGGGATACTGGCGAAACATCTATCATAAACAGCAGAGAACGTGCACCAGGAGGCGCTGATTCAGAAATGTTCCTTGATGATGAGGGAGAAGCTTTACCTTTTGAAGAACGCGTCAGAAGCGGTAAATCAGTGGGCGTCCCGGGAACATTGAGAGGTCTGGAAGAAGCACATGCATCCTGGGGGACGATTGATATGGCAGAACTGATTGCCCCGGCGATTTCACTTGCTGAAGAAGGATTTGCAATCGATGACTTCCTTGCCAATCAGATTGCGGATAACGCTGAGAAATTGCAGGCTACTGCTGCCAGTGAGGTGTTCTTTAATGAGCAGGAACCTTTAGCCGAAGGGGACGTGCTGGTGCAGGAAGATTTAGCGAAGACATTAAGCCTTATAAGAGACAATGGTGTTGATTACTTCTATAACAGTGAGATTTCCAAAGCAGCAGCGAATGCGGTTCAGGAATTTGGAGGTTCAATGACAGCGGAAGATTTATCGAATTATGAAGTCACTTGGGATGAACCAATCTGGGGAGAATTTAATGGTTACGACATTGCTACAATGCCGCCTCCAAGCTCCGGCGGGGTATTTATGCTGCAGATGCTTGGCATACTGGATGATTTTGATTTATCACAGTACGATATAAATTCTCCGGAAAAATATCATTTACTGGCAGAAGCAATGCATTTAGCATATGCAGACCGTGCCGAATATGCAGGAGATCCTGAATTTGTGGATATCCCTGTCGAAGGATTGCTGCATCCTGATTATATCGATGAACGCAGGGCGTTAATCAGTATGGATGAAGTTAATGAAAAACCGGAAGCGGGAGATCCATGGGAGTATCAGGAAGGAACAGACGAAGTGGATAATGTCGAACAGCCGGGCGATAAAGTTGACGGCCAGACAACTCATTTCTCAGTAGCCGATAAGTACGGTAATGTCGTGTCGTATACAACAACGATTGAACAGGTATTCGGTTCAGGTATTATGGTGCCTGGATATGGATTTATGCTGAATAATGAACTGACAGATTTTGATGCTGAACCGGGTGGTGCAAATGAAGTGCAGCCGGACAAGCGTCCGCTCAGCAGCATGACACCAACAATCGTATTCGACAATGGAACACCTTCAATGACTGCCGGATCACCGGGCGGACAAACGATTATAACGTCAGTCCTGCAGACAATTATAAACGCGTATGAATATGAGCTCGACGTGCATTCTGCTGTGACAGAACCGCGTATCTTCACGAGTGATTTAGAATCATACAGATTTGAAGAAGGTGTGCCTCAGGAAGTTATTAATCAGCTTAATGAGATGGGACATAATTTTGAAGATGAGTCTGAACCTATAGGAAATGTCAGCAGTATTCAAATTGATCCGGAAACAGGAGAGTTTACAGGTGCTACTGATAAAAACAGAAATGGCGCAGCATTAGGCGTACAGTCACAGAAGTAATAATAAAAGGTGAGCCGGAGAATCCGGTTCATCTTTTTAAATAAACTTCAATTATTTTGGTATGAACTGCTCTAAAACGGGAATAGTTAAATAAAGGCAGTTGCGAATTAATCTTTTAAGGAGGATTTACCATGCGTAAACGAACGAAGTTTATTATTGGAGCCGGACTCGCAGCAGGAGTACTTTATGCATCGAAGACAGAGACGGGCCAGTTAATTAAAGGTGCAGTGAATACATGGACGGACGATGATTATATTATTAATCTTGGAAAACCGGATGAAACAAGGGATGCAAATATGGTCGATGAAGGCGCTATGACAAGCGTGCTTTACTATAACGAGTTGCGGGATAAGGCATCCCGGCAAGGAGATAAATACGCATAGAAAAAAGCCGGGATTTCCCGGCTTTTTTTAGTGTTTAACTGAATAAATTTATAAAGAATACAATAACAGGAATGTTAACTATATCAATAAGGAAAGCCCCGACGACCGGTACGATTAAGTAGGCGGTCTTAGAGTCACCGAATTTAGATGTAATTGCATCCATATTAGCCATCGCTGTAGGTGTTGCACCTAAGCCGCTGCCTATCAGCCCGTTCATCATTACTACCGCATCATAATTTTTCCCGAGCAGTCTGTAGACGATAAACATCGTATACAGAATAATAAAGATAACGTGAACAGAAACAATTAGCAGAATTGGCAGTGCCAGGTCTGCGAGTTCCCAAAGTTTTATACTCATTAGAGCAAATGACAGGAACAAGCCTAAAGAAACGGCCCCGATTTTATCATTTATCGTAGTGTCAAAATCAAATGGAACTCTGTCCTGGGTAGCGTCCAGCAGCGTTCTGACAACAATTGCCACGAACATTGCCCCTACATAGTCAGGCAGGATAACTCCTGTTAAGTCGGAGAAGATGCCGCCAATATACGTTCCGAGTGCCATAGCGAATGTAATTATTAAAAGATAAATAAAGAATTGATCGATTGTGAATTTTTTTTCTTTTTGTGCAGGTTCAAATTCATACTCTCCTGCTTCAAATTTAGGCTCGTTACTTTTCAGGTTATGTCTGTTTATCATAAAACGTGCTACCGGTCCGCCGAACACACCGCCGGCAATAAGTCCGAGTGTCGCTGCAGCAATACCGACAGTAGTTGCTCCCTGTACACCAAGAGCATCAATAGTTTCACCGAATGCAGCTGCACCCCCGTGTCCGCCTATCATTGCTGGAGACGATGCCATGAGACCGAGCAGCGGATCTATGCCAAGCAATCCTGCCATGGACACACCAAGAGTATTTTGTATAATCGATAAGAAACTTGCTGCAAGTAAATAAACAACAAGTAATTTACCGCCCAGTTTAATCAGTTTGAAACTTGCGCCAAGTCCAACTGTTGTAAAGAATATAATCATAAATAAAGACTGTAATGAAGTATCAACAGTTATTGTAACAAAATCAGCAGTGTGCATTATCAATGTAAACACTGCAAAAAGCAAACCGCCGACTACGGGGGCCGGTATAGAGTATCTATCTAAAAATTTTATTTTTTTAACTAAGTAAGCACCGATGAGGTAAACCATCACTGCTAAAAATAATGATGTAACTAAATTTAATTC
>CANRKV010000072.1 GCA_947631305.1 uncultured Jeotgalicoccus sp. | reverse complement strand
GACACGATAACGAGCTCGTCATTTTTAACATCACAGATTATATCCTGGAAGTAATTTTTCTTCGTATCCAGTTTTCTGTAAAATGGTGTGACTTCAAATTTTACAACATTGCCGCGTTCCGCTTTTTTCAGCTCAACGTTACCATTCGCAATATCTACTGAAACGCTGCTGAAGGGAGTATCAACCGTTTCAATTAAACGGTTTTTCGGACCCTGTGAGAATACTGAATCAAAAGATGATCCAACTGAGTCAAATGCTTTTTCGAGTCCGTCAAACATCTGTTTTGCCTGACGCTGAGTACCAAATTTACTTTTTACGTTCGTATACGTGTCATTAACTTTATCTTTGTTGACGTACTTATTAAACTCATCGACAAACTGGCCGACATAGTCACCGAATAATCCGCTTGATTCAGAGTTGCCGGACGAATCCCGTTCATCATGTTTCCCTGTTCCTTTAGCTTCCGGTTCTGATTTCGAGTTTAATGCCGACATCAGTTCGATTGCTTCTTCGGAAGTTATCTTGCCTTCTTCAAGCATTTTTAAAATGCGCTCTTTACTTTCCACTGATATTACCTCCTAATGGTTTCTGGTTAACCACTTCTTAAGATGATGTCCTGTGTGGCTGTTTTCATTGGCAATTACATCTTCTACTGTACCACTTACGACGATGTTTCCGCCACCTTCGCCGCCTTCCGGCCCGAGATCAATAATATGATCCGCCACTTTGATTACATCGAGATTATGTTCAATAATTACAACAGTATCCCCCTGCTCAACGAGACGCTGAATCACACCAATTAAGTTTTTAATATCTTCTGAGTGCAGTCCTGTCGTCGGTTCATCGAGAATATAAAGCGTCTTGCCGTTCGAGCGTCTGTGCAGTTCGCTCGCCAGTTTCACACGCTGCGCTTCCCCGCCTGACAATGTTGTCGCCGGCTGTCCGAGACGTACATATCCTAAACCAACATCGACCAGTGTTTTAATTTTACGTTTGATTTTAGGCAGATTTTCAAAGAAATAATATGCTTCTTCTACTGTCATTTTTAACACATCTGCTATGCTTTTGTCTTTATATTTTACTTCAAGCGTTTCTCTGTTATAGCGTTTTCCGTGACACACTTCACAGGGAACGAAAACATCCGGCAGAAAATGCATTTCTATGCGGAGTATACCGTCGCCGCGGCATGCTTCACAGCGGCCGCCCTTAACGTTAAAGCTGAAACGGCCTTTCTGGTACCCTCTGACTTTTGCTTCGTTCGTCTGAGCGAAGACGTCTCTGATATTATCAAACACGCCTGTGTAAGTCGCAGGGTTACTGCGCGGTGTACGGCCAATCGGAGACTGATCGATATCGATAATTTTATCGATATGCTCGATGCCTTCGACTTTATCATGTTCGCCCGGTACTTCTTTCGTTTTATAGAGCTGGTGATGCAGACTCTTATATAAAATTTCGTTAACCAGTGTACTCTTCCCTGAACCGGACACACCGGTAATGAGATTCAGCACACCGAGAGGAATATTGACGTCGATATTTTTCAGATTGTTTTCTCTGGCACCTTTAATCTTAAACGCTTTTTTCTTATCCGGTTTACGATAATTTTCCGGCAGTGCAATTTCACGTTTGCCGCTTAAATACTGTCCCGTTAATGAATTATCGTCTGCCATAACTTCTTCAGGTGTCCCGTAGGATACAACCTCGCCGCCGTGTTCTCCCGCACCCGGACCGATATCGATTAAGTAATCACTCGCGAGCATCGTATCTTCATCGTGTTCAACGACAATCAGTGTGTTACCAAGCTCTCTCATATCTTTTAAAGTATTGATTAATCGTTCATTATCGCGCTGATGCAGTCCGATGGACGGTTCATCAAGAATATACAGCACACCGCTTAGACGTGAACCGATTTGTGTGGCAAGACGGATGCGCTGTGCTTCCCCGCCTGATAACGTGCCGCTTTTTCTGTTCAATGTTAAATAATCGAGGCCGACGTTTCTTAAAAATGACAGCCTGCTGTCGATTTCTTTTAATATTGGTTCTGCAATTTCTTCGTTTTGCGCCGATAAAGAAATATTGTCGAAAAAATCAATGCCGTCCTTAACAGATCGCTCGACGACCTGCCCGATATGCGTATCATTTACTTTCACTGCGAGCGCCTCATCGTTTAAACGATATCCGTCACAGCGTTTGCATTCACTTTCCCGCATATACTGACCCATAACATTTCTCGTATATTCGGAAGGACTCTCATTATATCGTCTGTCGATATTTTTCAGCACGCCTTCAAACGCCATTTTGCGTTCGCGTACTACACCGTTATCCTGGGCGAATTTAAATTTAATTTCATCTTCGCCGCCGTTAAAAATAATATCCTGTTCTTTATCGCTTAATTTTTTAAACGGTACAGTCATATCGATATTATAATAGTCTGCCGCCTGTGTTAACAGCTGCGTATAATATGTCGAACTGATCGGCTGCCATGTAATAATCGCACCGTCATTCAATGATATTTCCTGATCTGGAACAACCAGTGCCTCATCGACTGACATTTTCATACCGAGCCCGTCGCACTCTGCACATGCACCGTACGGCGCATTAAATGAAAACAGACGCGGTTCAAGTTCCGAAATCGTAAAACCGCACTCCGGACATGAAAAGTTTTCGGAGAAATGCAGGTCTTCGCCGTCTATTACATTAATTGTGACGTTACCGCCGGATTTCTCCAGGGCCACCTGCAGCGAATCGCTGAGACGTGTCTCGATTCCTTCTCTGACTGCAAGCCTGTCAATCACAACATCTACGTCGTGTTTTTTATTTTTACTGAGCTCAGGTACTTCTTCTATATCAAACATGTCTCCGTCAACGACGACACGTGCGTAGCCTTCTTTGCTTAAATCAGTTATTAATTTTTTATGCTGTCCTTTTTTACCCCGCATTAATGGTGCGAATATCTGAATGCGGCTACGTTCCGGCAGCTGCATCACAATGTCGGTCATTTCTTCGATTGTCTGGGATGAAATTTCAATGCCGTGAATCGGACAATACGGTGTTCCGGCACGTGCATAAAGCAATCTTAAGTAATCATATATTTCCGTAATCGTCGACACAGTTGAACGCGGGTTATTGCTCGTCGTTTTCTGGTCAATTGATATTGCCGGTGACAGTCCTTCAATCGCATCGACGTCAGGTTTCGACATCTGTCCTAAAAACTGGCGTGCATATGAACTGAGTGACTCAACATAGCGCCGCTGGCCTTCGGCATAAATCGTATCGAAAGCAAGTGACGATTTACCGGAACCTGATAAGCCCGTCATAACGACGAGCTGATCTCTCGGAATATCTAAATCGATACCTTTTAAATTATTCTCTCTTGCACCTCTGATACTGATGAATGGATTTTTCATGTAACTCACCCTTCTGCCTGAATCTCAAATATTGCATCTCTCAATTCAGAAGCTGTTTCAAAGTCTAAATCTTTAGCAGCTTCTTTCATTTCCTGTTCAAGTTTCTCAAGCAATTTCTCGCGCTCAGATTTCGTAAGTTTCTTAGTCGCGGATTTCTTCTTAACTTTATCATCTGTTTTAATATCTATATGCGCACTGATGACATCGCGTATTTCTTTCTTAATTGTCATCGGTGTAATGTTGTGTTTTTCATTAAATGCCTGCTGTGTTTCACGGCGCCTTGCCGTTTCATCAAGTGCATACTGCATCGAATCTGTTATTTTATCTGCGTACATAATAACGTGTCCGTTACTGTTTCTGGCTGCACGTCCGATTGTCTGCACAAGTGCACGGTTCGAACGTAGGAAGCCTTCTTTATCCGCATCGAGTATTGTTACAAGTGAGACTTCCGGAATATCGAGCCCTTCACGGAGCAGGTTAATCCCGACGAGCACATCGTAAGTACCGACACGAAGTTCACGCAGTATTTCGATACGTTCAAGAGTTTTAATTTCAGAATGCAGGTACTGTACTTTTATGCCTGCTTCTTTTAAGTACGTCGTTAAATCTTCCGACATTTTTTTAGTCAATGTCGTCACCAGTACACGTTCATTCTGTTCTATTCTTCCATGGATTTCTTCCATTAAATCATCGATCTGATGTTCTGACGGCCTGACGTCTATCGTCGGATCAAGCAGACCTGTCGGACGGATAATCTGTTCAACCATCTTCTCTGTATGTTCAATTTCATACGGTCCCGGTGTTGCCGAAACGTAGAGCAGCTGTTCTGCTTTTTCTTCGAACTCGGAAAACATTAACGGTCTGTTATCGAGTGCACTCGGCAATCTGAAACCGTGGTCGACAAGCACTTGTTTACGAGCTTTGTCCCCGTTATACATTCCCCTGATTTGCGGTACAGTAACATGGGATTCATCAATCATAATAAGAAAATCCTTAAAATAATCGATTAGCGTATACGGTGTTGAACCCGGTTCACGCAATGTTGTATGCACTGAATAGTTTTCAATGCCTGAACAGAAGCCCATCTCGCGCATCATTTCAAGGTCATAGTTCGTCCGCTGCTCAAGACGCTGCGCTTCAAGCAGTTTATCTTCGGCGCGGAATTTTTTCAGCTGTGCTTCGAGTTCTACTTCAATACGTTCGATCGCGACTTTCATTTTCTCGTCGCGCGTAACGAAGTGGGATGCAGGGAAAATTGAAAGGTGTTCGCGTTCTGCATACACTTCACCTGTTAAATAATCTATTTCACGAATTCTGTCGATTTCATCACCGAAAAACTCGACACGGATACACTGTTCATCTTTCGAAGCCGGAAATACCTCTACGATATCGCCGCGTACTCTGAACGTTCCGCGTTTAAAATCGATATCGTTACGTGAATACTGAATGTCGACAAGCTTGCGTAAAAACTGATTGCGGTCAAGTTCCATACCCGTACGGATAGTCACGACTAGATCACGGTATTCATCCGGATTACCCAAACCGTAAATACAGCTGACCGAAGCGATAACGATAACGTCATCCCCTTCGAACAATGAACTTGTTGCGGAGTGTCGGAGCTGATCGATTTCATCGTTAATCGACGCATCTTTTTCGATAAACGTATCGGTGCTCGGCACGTATGCTTCAGGCTGGAAATAGTCGTAATAACTGACGAAATACTCAACTCTGTTATTTGGGAAAAATTCTTTAAACTCACTGTATAATTGTCCTGCTAATGTTTTGTTATGCGCAATAATCAGAGTCGGCTTGCCGATTCTCTGAATTACCTGGCTCATCGTATATGTTTTACCGGTACCCGTCGCACCCAGAAGTGTCTGGTGTCTTTGTCCGGAACCGATTTGTTCTACTAATTCTTCAATTGCTTGAGGCTGGTCACCAGCCGGCTCAAATTTAGAAACTAACTCAAAATCTGCCATTGTTTCGCCTCCACTTATTAATCTATACTATTTTAACAAAAATAGAGCAGAAATAACAAACATTTGTTCGGTCATCTCTACTCTTCATCATTCGTATTAAAATTATCGAGCTCAAAAATCTCTACTATTATATAGCCTACAAAAATCGATGCGGAATCTATGTAAATTACCCACTCACTTGGGTAAAACCCTCTGTATATTGATGCGCCGAAAAGTATAAAAGTCAGCATTACTGCGACGTACTTATTACGCGTCAGCCGCGTAAACACTACGACGGTCGTTGCTGGAACGACCATTGCCATCATGTACCAGTACAAATCCATAGCAGCTACTCCCGGTTCAGAATAGAGTTCGTTATTTCAAACAGTTCATCTTTTGGAATGAAACGTTCCGACAGCATTTCTGTTAATATATTTTCCAAAAAGTCCTGTACGCATACTAAATGGTCAAAACGTTTAATCGTTGCAAGTGATTCTTCATAAATTTCAAAAAACAGAGGTTCGGGGTTGCGCTTCTGTATTTCACCGAAAGATTCGTATAAAAGATCGATTTTATCAGCAACAGAAAGAATCTGTCCTTCCAGCGTACTGTCTTTACCTTCTTTCAGACGTTCTTTGTAAATCTGCTGATACTCCGGCGGAAATTCAGTTTCGATAAACTTCGTCGTCATCGTTTCTTCAACTTCCATAAACAATGTGTTCAGCTCGAGCGAAGCATACTTCACCGGCGTTTTAATATCCCCTGTAAATATTTCAGGATAATCGTGATTCAGCGCTTTCTCATATAAAGAACGCCAGTTAATCTCATTACCCTCATGTTCTTCGACCGTTCCTAAATACTGAGCAATCTTCGTTACTTTAAACGAATGCGCAGCAACGTTGTGCTCCTGATACTTAAACTTGCCGGGACATCTGACAAGCTTCTCCAGATCATTTAAACTTTTAAAATATTGATGTACTCCCATTTATTGTCGCTCCTTTACATAGTTTATGTAATTCGTGATCAATTCCGGTCCTATTTCTCCAATATACGCACGCACAACTTCACCATTCGAATCGATAAAGAAAGTTGTCGGCATTAAGCTGATTTTAAATTCCTCTGTCATACCTGCTTCGTCAGCCAATTCGTAAACAGGATACTGCACATCGTAAGTTTTTAAAAACTCATCGCGATTTTTAACACTGTCGTCGATATTAATACCGACAATCTGAACATCACTGTCTGCAGTATCCATCGCATACTCATTTAACTCAGGCGTTTCCCGTTTACAAGGTTCACACCACGAAGCGAAAAAGTTTACGACAGTCACTTCGTTATTCTGAATAATTTCGTTCAGCGGTTCCTCACTGTTAATTACAGCATCCGACTCCGTATCCAGTAAATTTAAGCCGACCGCATGATGATTATCGCGCCCCTCTGAATCCTGCAGCGTCTGTAGACTCCGCTCCCTCATCTGATCATCGGAAACGTTAATAACGGCACCGATGCTTATCCCGATGAGCAGGAAAAACGCGACAAAAATAACTACTGTAATAAGTTTTTTACCCGTCATTAAATACACTTTCCCTCTAATATCATTTTAATCATTTTAACATACCGCACTAAGAAAGTACCGTCTGCCGAAGTTAAGAAAGTGTGAAGAATAACAGATAATTTTGAGTCTATACTTTGTGATTATCACTCTTACGATCCTTCCGCCACTGTTCGCTCATCTCTTTCACTTTATCATCAAGCTTTTTAATCTGTTTGAACGTTATTAAGTTCAAAAATCCGAGGATAATTAAAGATGTCAGCGCAACTGTTGTATCGTGATCATTTGAAATAATTTTCATTGATGATACTCCCTTCTGTTCTGTTTATATATGAAATGATTTTAGTTTATCGGACAATGTAGATTCCAAAAAGCTGCTAACTTTAAAACTGACTAAGATTTTTTTCTTCTATAGTATTAAATAGCCTATTTTCTTAAATTTATTCAAAGATATAAAAATAGCGGGAAACAAATCTATATAGAATAGACCTGATTCCCGCTGATTTTATTAATGTATATTAGTGGATGAAGTTATGGCTTGAAACTTGAGAAGCACTGATAGTTCTCGTGTTTTGATCGCCAAGTCCGCCACCGAACTGCATTTCTGATACTAAGATTGATCCGTCACCATTAACACGTTCAACAATCGCAACGTGACCTTGGCCGTATGAACCATTAGTATAAGCTGGAGCCTGCATAATAGAACCTACTGAAGGTGAATTATTTACTGAGTATCCTGCTGACTGAGCATTAGATGCCCAGCTCTTAGCGTCGCCCCAAGTATTTCCAACACTCATGCCCATTGCTGAACGTTTTTCAAATACGTACCATGCACATGTACCCCATGAGTAGTAGTTCTTACCGTTGCTTGCGCTTGGAGTTGATGCTGCAGGCTGTTCCTCAGCTTCAGCTTCTTCAGCTGCCGCTTGTTCTGCAGCTCTTTCAGCCGCTGCCTGTTCAGCTTCTTCAGCCGCTTGTTGTGCTGCTGCCTGCTCTTCAGATGCTTGTTGTGCCGCTGCTTGCTCTTCTGCTGCTTGTTGTG
>CANRKV010000071.1 GCA_947631305.1 uncultured Jeotgalicoccus sp. | reverse complement strand
GACGCATTTAACGCAACGAACGGCGATGATGATTTTAAAATGATTTTCGGCATGGAAGGCCTGCTCGTCGACGACGGCGCACCAATTGCCTACCGGCCGCAGGATTATTCGCTGGAAAATCACGAATTTGTCGTGTTTGACGTTGAGACCACTGGACTGTCGTCTAAATATGATTCAATTATTGAGCTTGCCGGCGTTAAAGTGAAAAACGGTGAAGTTATCGATAAATTTGAACGCTTCAGCAATCCGGGAGAAAAGCTCTCGGAACTGATTAAAGAATTAACGGGAATTACTGACGATATGCTCGTTGGTGCACCGGACATCAGCGACGTGATCAGAGACTTTAAAGAATGGGTCGGCGATGCAATATTCGTCGCGCATAATGCGAGCTTTGATATGGGCTTTATCGATGAAGCCTACGGTAAAGAAGGATTCGGCAAATCGACAAACGGTGTAATTGATACGCTTGAACTGTCAAGAACGATAAACACCAAGATGAAAAAACACGGGCTGAATATTTTAGCGAAGAAATATAATGTCGATTTAACACAGCATCACCGAGCGATTTACGATGCTGAAGCAACGGCTTATATATTCATTAAGATGATGGCACAGCTGAAAGCGGACTATGGTATTACAAATCATAAAGACATTAATAAGAGTCTGTCGAACAGCGACTCGTACAAGCGGGCGATGCCGACACACGTTTCGATATTAGTGCAGAATAATACAGGATTAAAAAACTTATTTAAAATTGTGAGTCTGTCGCTGACTGACCACTTTTATAAATCTGCACGTATTAAACGCCAGGTGCTTGAAGAACACCGTGAAGGGCTGTTAATCGGCAGTGCCTGCGATAACGGTGAAGTATTTACTGCCATGATGCAGAAGTCGTACGAAGAAGCGAAGAAAAAAGCGCATTTCTACGACTATCTGGAAGTCTTCCCGAAACCGCTGTACCAGCGTCTGTTAGACAGAGAAGTGGTGCGCGATGAAGAAACGCTCGAGGAAATTATTGAAAATATTATTAAACTCGGAAAAGAATTGGACAAAACAGTTGTTGCTACAGGCAACGTGCACTACCTGGAAGAGTCCGATAAACTGTCCCGCGACATTTTAGTCAAAGCAAATCCGGGGAATCCGCTGTCCCGCGGCAATTTACCGGAAGCGCATTTCCGTTCAACTGAGGAAATGCTCGAGCTGTTCGATTTTCTGGATGAGGAGACAGCATTTGAAATTGTCGTCTCGAACACGCAGAAAATTGCTAATATGATCGGTAACGTTGAAGTCATTAAAAAAGATTTATATCCGCCGGCAATCGACGGTGCAGAAGAAGAAATCAGACAGATGAGCTACGATAACGCGAAAGCACTGTACGGTGAAGATGTGCCGCAGATTGTTGTCGACCGGCTTGAAAAAGAGCTTGAGAGTATTATCGGCAACGGCTTCGCTGTTATTTACCTGATCTCCCACAAGCTTGTTAAACGCTCGCTTGACGACGGCTATCTCGTAGGTTCAAGGGGGTCCGTCGGTTCCAGTCTGGTTGCAACGATGACTGAAATTACCGAGGTCAACCCGCTGCCGCCGCATTACGTCTGTCCGGAATGCAGAGAGTCAGAATTCTTTACTGACGGTTCGGTCTCGAGCGGTTATGATTTACCTGATAAAAAATGCAGCAAGTGTAATGTGGATTTAATTAAAGAAGGACAGGATATTCCGTTCGAAACTTTCCTTGGCTTTAAAGGAGATAAAGTACCGGATATCGATTTAAACTTCAGTGGTGTCTATCAGCCTAAAGCCCATAACTATACGAAAGACCTGTTCGGTGTGGATTACGTCTACCGTGCAGGAACAATCGGTACCGTCGCAGAGAAAACAGCATTCGGTTACGTTAAAGGCTATCTGAACGATAACGGCCTGCATAAAAGAGGCGCGGAAGTCGACCGGCTTGTACTCGGCTGTTCCGGCGTTAAACGTACAACGGGTCAGCACCCGGGCGGTATTATCGTTGTTCCGGACGATATGGATATATACGACTTTACGCCGATACAGTTTCCGGCAGATGACGTTGAATCCGAATGGAAGACGACGCATTTTGACTTCCACTCGATCGATAATAACTTATTAAAACTGGATATACTCGGTCACGATGACCCGACGATGATCCGCATGCTGCAGGATCTGTCAGGCATTGACCCGACAACAGTACCGACAGATGACCAGGAAACGATGAAATTGTTCAGCGGGCCTGAATCACTGGGTGTAACACCGGACCAGATTTTATGTAAAACAGGAACGCTCGGCATTCCGGAATTCGGCACAGGCTTCGTGCGTCAGATGCTTGAAGATACGAGACCGTCGACGTTCAGTGAACTCGTGCAGATTTCAGGACTGTCTCACGGAACAGACGTATGGCTCGGCAATGCACAGGACTTAATCCGCAAGGGTACATGTGATCTGTCGAACGTTATCGGCTGCCGTGACGACATTATGGTAACGCTGATGTATAAAGGACTTGATCCAAGTGTTGCATTTAACATTATGGAGAAAGTGCGTAAAGGTAAAGGTTTAACAGAAGAACACGAACAGGCAATGAAAGATAACGGCGTTGAGAAATGGTACATCGATTCATGTAAGAAAATTAAATACATGTTCCCGAAAGCCCACGCCGCTGCCTATGTGCTGAACTCAGTAAGAATCGCTTACTTTAAAGTGCATCACCCGCTGTTTTACTATGCGAGCTACTTTACAGTCCGCGCAACGGATTTTGATCTCTTAACGATGGTCAAAGATAAAGATACTATCCGTCACCGCGTTAACGAACTGAATCAGAACTTCCAGGAGCTGTCAAAGAAAGAGAAAGATACACTCGTCGTACTGGAGCTTGTTAATGAAATGGCACAGCGCGGATTTAAAATGCAGCCTGTCAGCGTCGACAAGTCGGACGCGTTCGACTTTATTATCGAAGGCGATACGCTGATTCCGCCGTTTATTTCGGTGCCTGGACTTGGCGCCTCGGTTGCTAAACGGGTTGTCGAAGCTCGTGAGGACGAGGGTTTTATCTCCAAAGAAGATTTAAATAAGAAAGCCGGCGTGTCACAGAAACTGATCGAGTACTTAACCGAACTCGGCAGTCTCGATCATTTACCGGACAAAGCTCAGCTGTCAATCTTTGACATCTAGCATTGTTGCACGGTGCATGCGGCTATGGTATAATATTAGTGAATAAAAATACTCAGTCTGCAGGAGAAGAACGGGTTTGCCCCGTTCTTCTCTTAGTTTTGAAAGGGGGACTTTGACATGAATGCAACAGAACAAAAAGTATTTACTCATGTCGAGCCAATTGCCAAAGACAACGATTTAAAACTGGTTGAAGTTAACTATGTTAAAGAAGGACCAGACTTTTTCCTGCGTATTTTCCTGGATAAAAAAGGTGGTATTACACTCGACGACTGTGCAGCATTTGCAGAAATAATCAGTGCTGAACTTGATGAGTGGGATATTGTCGAAGGCGCGTACTACTTAGATGTGTCATCTCCCGGAGCAGAACGTCCGATTAAAGATGAGGAAGATCTGGAACTCACACTGAACAAAGGCATTTACGTTAAGGCGTATCAGCAAATTGACGGTGAAAAAGAGTGGACAGGCGTACTGACTGCTTACGATGAAAATTCTGTAACAATTGATTACAAAGTAAAAACACGCAAAAAAACAATTACAGTGGAACGTGAAAAAATAGCAACAATAAGAAAAGCCGTCTTATTTTAGAATGGAGGAAAATTGAGTGAATCAGGAACTAATTAATGCAGTGGAATTTATTCATAAAGAGAAAAACATTCCGATGGAAGTGCTTGTGGACGCAATTGAAGCAGCGCTGATTACTGCATATAAGAAAAACTATACAGATCATAAAAACGTCTCGATTGATTTAAATATGGAGACGGGTGCTTACCGTGTTGTTTCACGTAAAGATGTTGTTGCTGAAGTCGAAGATCCGACTGCAGAAATCGATCTGCTGACAGCGCAGAACTACAACCCGGCTTATGAAATCGGCGATCCGTTTGATGAAGACGTGACTCCGCAGGACTTCAACCGCGTAGGTGCACAAGCTGCGAAGCAGGCTGTTATGCAGCGTATCCGCGATGCTGAACGCGGCATTTTGTACGATGAATTTATCAACAAAGAAGACGAAGTGCTGACAGGTCTTATCGACCGTGTAGATCACCGTTTCGTCTATGTTCAGCTTGGTAAAACTGATGCAGTGCTTGCTGAATCAGAACGTATGCCGAATGAGTCATACATTCCAAACGAACGTATTAAAGTCTACGTCAACAAAGTTGAACAGACGACTAAGGGACCTCAGATTTTCGTGTCGAGAACACACCCGAACCTTCTGAAGCGCTTATTTGAAGAAGAAGTGCCTGAAATCTTTGACGGTACTGTTGAAGTAATGAGCGTTGCACGCGAAGCGGGCGAACGTTCAAAAATCAGCGTTCACGCAAAAAACACTGATGTCGACGCTGTCGGTTCATGTGTCGGTGCAAGAGGTGCTCGTGTTGAAGCTATCGTTGATGAGCTGAACGGTGAAAAAATCGATATCGTCCTGTGGGATGAAGATCCGAAAGTATTCGTTAAAAACGCACTCAGCCCGTCACAGGTCGTGAGCGTTACAGTCGATGAGGATACTAAATCCACAGTCGTAGTCGTTCCTGACCACCAGTTGTCTTTAGCAATTGGTAAAAAAGGACAGAATGCACGTCTTGCTGCAAAACTCACTGGCTGGAAGATCGATATTAAAAGCGAAACAGATGCTGCCGAGGCTGGCATCAGTAACGACTAGAGGTGAAGAAATGGCACGGAAAATTCCGATGCGCAAATGCATCCTGACGAATGAAATGCATCCTAAAGCTGATTTAATCCGCGTCGTTGTAACAAAAGAAGGCGCAGTGTCCGCAGACGCAACAGGCAAGAAAAACGGACGCGGCAGCTATGTCGTAAAAGATCTCGACAAAGTGAATAATGCACGCGCCAAAAAAGTGCTGGAAAAAGTACTCGGTAAAAATACGGAGGAACTGGATCCGGTATACGATGAAATTATCCGTCTTATTTACAGAGAGGATATTCCAAAACGATGAATGATAAAATTTTAAATTATATCGGGCTGGCAACCGGCGCAGGAAAAACTGTGACCGGCGAAGAGAAAACTCTCGAGGCAATAAAAACCGGTAAAACAAAAGTTGTGTTACTTGCGGCAAATGCGGGTAAAAGTACTAGAAAGAGAATCGAAGACAAATGTGCAACGTATGATGTCACAGTAATTGACAAGTACACAAACGAAGAGCTTTCACAGGCGACCGGCACATATAACAGGGTCGTAATGGCAATTTCCGACAAGGGATTCGCCAGAAAGATAAAAGAGCTCCTATAGAAGGGATTGGTTCAATGAGTAAAATTAGAATTCATGAGTACGCCAAAGAAACAGGTTTAACAAGCAAAGAAATTATCGATTTCCTGGAATCGAAAAACATCGAGGTTAAAAGTCACATGTCATCATTAGAAGATGATGTACTTAAAGTCCTCGATGCTCAGTTTAAAAAGAACGCTAAAAAAGCTGATGCAAAACCTGCTGCTGATAAACCTGCAGCTAAACCGAACAACACGAAACAGAACCAGCAGAAAAATAACAATAATAACAGAAATAAAAACCAGAAAAACAACAAAAACAATGCGAAACCTAAACAGGCTGAAGCTAAAAAACAGGAGCCGAAACAAGCGGAACCTGAATCAAAACACTTCACTTACGAAGAAGGCATCACTGTTGGAGAACTTGCAGAGAAAATCGGCGTAGATTCTTCAGTTATCGTAAAAGACTTATTCCTCTTAGGTATTGTGACGAACATTAACCAGTCACTTGACCAGGATTCAGTCGAAGTTGTTGCTGAAAACTACGGTTTCACTTCTGAACTTGAAGTATTTATAGATGATACTGATCTGACAAACTTCTTTAACTTGGAAGAACAGAACCTGGATGAAGAACGTCCAAGCGTTGTTACTATTATGGGCCACGTTGACCATGGTAAAACAACACTGCTTGACTCAATCCGCAACACGAAAGTGACTGCAGCAGAAGCAGGCGGGATTACTCAGCATGTTGGTGCTTACCAGATTGAACACGGCGACAAGAAAATCACTTTCCTTGATACACCCGGACACGCAGCCTTCACTACAATGCGTGCACGCGGTGCGCAGGTAACGGATATTACTATTCTTGTTGTTGCAGCAGATGATGGTGTAATGCCGCAGACAATCGAAGCAATTAACCACGCGAAAGCGGCTGAAGTGCCGATTATCGTAGCGGTAAACAAAACAGATAAACCAACAGCAAACGCAGACCGCGTAATGACTGAACTTGGTGAACACGGTCTTTACCCTGAAGATTGGGGCGGCGACACTATTTTCGTTCAACTTTCAGCATTAACAGGCGAAGGTATTGATGACCTGCTTGAAATGATTACTTTAGTCGGCGAAATGGCTGAACTTAAAACGACGAGCGACATGGCTGCAGTCGGTACAGTAATCGATGCGGAACTCGACAAATCACGCGGACCTGCAGCGAGCCTGCTCGTACAGCACGGTACGCTTAATGTCGGAGATTCAATCGTTGTCGGCTCTACATTCGGTAAAGTCCGTGCAATGGTTTCAGACACCGGCCAGCGTATTAAATCTGCAGGCCCGTCGGTACCTGTTGAAATTACGGGTATTAACGATGTGCCTGAAGCGGGCGACCGTTTCGTAGTCTTCAAAGACGATAAAAAAGCACGTCAAATCGGTGAAGCACGCCACGAAAACAAAATTGTAAAAGACAGAGAAGTAAACCAGAAAGTGTCACTCGACAACTTGTTCGAACAGATGAAAGAAGGCGAGATGAAAGATCTCAACATCATCATCAAAGGTGACGCTCAAGGTTCAGTTGAAGCACTTGCTGCTTCACTGATGAAAATCGATGTCGAAGGCGTTAACGTCCGCATCATCCACACGGGTGTCGGTGCAATTAACGAATCAGATGTTACTTTAGCGAATGCTTCAAGCGCGATTATTATCGGCTTTAACGTCCGTCCGGATGTTAACGCTAAACGCGCGGCAGATCAAAGCCAGATCGATATGAGACTTCACCGTATCATTTATAAAGTTATCGAAGAAATCGAATTTGCTATGAAGGGTATGCTTGACCCTGAATTCGAAGAAAAAGTTATCGGTAACGTTGAAGTGCGTGAAATCTTCAAAGTATCCAAAGTGGGTACAATTGCAGGAGCTTACGTTACAGACGGCAAGATTACACGCGACAGCGGCGTGCGTGTCATTCGTGACGGCATCGTTGTATTCGAAGGTGAACTCGATACGCTGAAACGTTTTAAAGACGATGCAAAAGAAGTAACAACAGGTTATGAATGTGGACTGACAATTAAGAACTTCAACGATATCAAAGAGGGCGACCAAATAGAGCCATTCATTATGGTAGAGATTGAGAGGAAATAATTATGTCAACGAGAAATGAACGCATAGCAGAAGAAATTAAAAAAGTGCTTAGCGAAGAAATCCGTACAACAGTAACAGATAAAGAACCGGACATCGGTATGGTTACAGTTACCGAAGTCGAAGTAACGAAAGAAAACGAAACAGCGACGGCTTACTATACGTCACTAAACAATAATAGAGAATTCGTGCAGGAAACGCTCGATAAGTTTAACGGCTTATTCAGAAAAGCTGTTGCATCTAATATTCGTTTACGTAAAGCGCCTGAAGTTAAGTTTAAGTACGATACTTCAATCGACTACGGTCAGAAAATCGAATCACTGTTAAGCGACATTAAAGATCAGGAAAAATAATAACAATATAAATCGCACTCGATTTCCCCGCCGGGAGCCGGGTGCGGTTTTTTATTTGTTTTACATAAAATAAGCAGGTGAAGATAATGGCAAA
>CANRKV010000070.1 GCA_947631305.1 uncultured Jeotgalicoccus sp. | reverse complement strand
CGCTGAAGCTTATCGTTTAACAGTTTTCTGTAGTCCGTATAGCGCGGTGAATCTTCAAGCAGAGTATTAAGTTCACGGAAGGCGGTTAAATTCATACTTTCTTCATTGTTAACCGTAAATTCGTTATGTCTACTTTCTTCAACTTCGACATGATTGTCATCATCATACGATAAAGTAATCTCTTCCAGCAGATTTAACTTATCGATCTCATCATCCATATGAATGTAAAAATGACGGTAATTCTGAGTATCGAGCGATTCAATCAAGCCGAGCAGCTCACGTGCTTTAACATAAAGTGCCTTCTCTGCAGTTAACGTTGTCTGTGCTTTAACTTCCCCTGTATCGGCGGCAGTCAGTTTGTCCATGTGAACCACTGCTTTTTCCGAGACTTCTTTTGTTAAGGACGATTTCAGCTTATCGAAGTAATTAGTAATATACGTCTGGTTCAGTGAAGTAATCTGCTCTGTTTTAAGGAACGCGTCTTTCCATTCAAATTTAAACGGTTCTCCGATTAAGCCGAGTGACTGAAAGAAGCTGTTAATATTCGCATTAATTTCTGTATGTATGACAGGCTGTATTGATTCATTAACCTGAGCGAGGCTTTCTTCATACATTGCCTGTTCTTTTTTCTTCCTGCCGAACAGTCCGCCCGCCTTCTTCTCGCCTGCCATCACTTTTAAATATTCCGTAATTGAATCTTTAACCTGATGAGGGAATAAGTAGCTGTCTTTGACGAGTTTTTTAACGGACTCTTTGACGTGGGTTCTTAATTCATCTTCGTCACTTCTAAGATGATTAATTTCAGCCTTGGTGAGTTCATTGTTTAAATACTCAATGCGTTCGGCTGCTCTCTCACTCGTGAGCGCGTTATCAAGCTGCAGTTCTTCAATCAGTTCATCGAGATGATCACGTAAATATCCAAGCTGTTTATCCTCGATATTTTTAGTAATACGCGCGTCATATGATACTTCAAGTTCTGCACGTCTTTCTTCAGTCTCCTGGATAAATGCCTTTAATTCGTCTATACGGTTATAAGGCGACTCATAAATAGACGTTGTGAATAAATGCTCCGGATGAATGTTCCAGTTCGTGAGCGTGCGTTTAACGCGGTTTAAAAAGGTATCTAAAGTAATCTCGCGGTCATCGTGCTTATCGATCTGGTTAATGATTAACACGAGCGGAATATCAAGTCCTGCAATTTCTTTCAGCAGTGTTAAGTTATGCTCACTCTCCACGTGGTTGTATTCAACCGTAAAGAAGATTAAATCGCTGTTCAGTAAAAATCGGTTGGCGGATTCTTCGTGGCTGTCCGTATTGGAGTCCACTCCCGGTGTATCCTGAAAGACTGTATTGTGCTGATAGTCTTCTGATTGAATGTCCATCGTAATCGCCTGAATATCCATATCCTTCGTATTCAGCGTTTTTAACTCGTCGTAGTTACCGAGTGACGCGTACTGGTACTGGTTAATAAATGCCTGGATTCCCGTGCCGTCACCAATCTGCACCGCGACAGTGTTGCTCGTCGTCGGCACCGGTGATGATGGCAGGATGTCCTGATTAAGCAAGTAGTTAATCAGGCTCGATTTTCCCGCAGAGTAATGGCCGATAAAAGAAAATACCAGCTGTTCGTTATACGTCTTCTGAATTGCATGGTCAATCTGTGAGACCAGCGTATCGTTATCCGACTTCAGAATTTCTTTTTTCAGTTTATACAGCGTATTAAGCGTCTGTCTGTTTTCCCCTTGTGCTGACAACTATTCTTTCACTCCCCAGTATTGGAAGAACGTCGTTTCAATATAGCCGTTAAACAGCTTTCTGCGTTTCGTTGCTTTCTTGCCGACGATTTCTTCAAACTCTTTATTCGATGTCATTAAATATACATTCAGTGACGGATTACTTTCCATCAGATCACCGATTTTCCCGTACATGGACTCGACTGCTTTTGCTTCCCCGATACGTTCACCGTACGGCGGGTTCGTTACGAGCTGTGCATTTTTATCGAGCGTGTCAAGTTCGTGTACATCGAGCGTGCCGAATTCAATATCCGCTTCCAGTCCGACTTCTTCCGCGTTTTTAATGGCGATATTAATCATATTCGGCTCAATATCTGTCGCGTAGATTTTAACTTCTTTGTCGTAGTCCGCGTCGTTTTCACATTGTGTCCGTACTTCTGTCCACAGCTCTTCAGGAATAATATCCCATGATTCGCTGTCGAATGAACGGTTGGAACCGGGTGCGATATTGCGTGCAATCATTGCCGCTTCGAGTGCAATAGTTCCTGAACCGACGAATGGGTCATACAGCGTCTTGTCTCCTGTATAGTTCGCGAGCTTCAGCATCGCAGCTGCGAGCGTTTCTTTAATGGGTGCGTCACCCTGTGCCAGTCTGTAGCCGCGTTTGTGAAGTGCATCTCCGCTCGTATCGACAGTCAGTATTGCTCTGTCTTTTAAAATGTTAATATCAATTTTATAACGGGGTCCGTCTTCAGGCAGCTTTCCTGTCATCTTAAACGCGTCTTTTAAATGTTCAACGATTGCTTTTTTCGTAATACGCTGCACGTCAGGCACACTGAACAGTGTCGACTTGTGGGAGCGTCCTGTTACAGGGAACTCTGCATTTGGTCCGAGAACGTCTGATAAAGGCAATGCTTTAACCGCTTCAAACAGTTCGTCGAACGTTGTAACGTTAAAGTCTCCGAGGACGATTCTGATACGATCGACGGTACGGAGTTTTAAGTTTGTTTCGACGATTGTGCGTTCATCGCCCTCGAAGTATACCCGGCCGTTTTCGAGTTCTGTTTCAATGCCTAATGATTTGATTTCATCCGAGACGACACGTTCAAGTCCCATCGGTGTGTTGACAATAAATTTAAAGTTCATATTAAGAAGCTCCTAAAGTTTGATTTACTTACATTATAGTATGAAAATAAGCATAAAAAAAGCTCTCCTCAAAAGTGGAGAGCTTTTTTGTCTAGTCCGGTTTCTCTATAAGCCATGTTCTGTCCCGCTGTGCTGCTGGCGTGCACTAGTATACACTCGCACATTGGTGATAATCATCTGTCTATATTAAATGAATAATATCTCTCCGTCAGTTGAATTCCTGTTGGAAAGTGCTCCTACCTAATTTGGATTGCTCACTCGAGGGGTTTACCGCGTTCCATCTTCATCATTTCTTTTGAAGCTCGTTTCTGTGGCACTTTTAAAGCTACTCTACTCATATGCGTAAGCACTTAGAATATTTCGCAGCCGTCAAGATATGAAATATCATTGCCCAGACTTATGGTTTCATCTGGCACGAACACTACGGCCATCTCAGGCCGTGTGAGCATGGACTTTCCTCTATGCAGGCATGCTGCATAGCGATTATCCGAGTTACCGTCTGTTTTATTTTAAAAGTTCTTAAAATACATTAATAATACTGCTGTTTACTTGCTTGCTGTACTGCCAAAAACCTGTTTTTCAAGACTCGAAAGACGTTTTAAAATATCAATCTGCTGATTTTGACCGCTGCCGCCCTGAGTGCGTGTATTTGTTGCCACTCTGATCCGGAGATCCTCAACTTCCTTTTTTAAACGTGCATTTTCTTCTTCAAGTTTTTTAATGTTGTTGTTCATGTCTGCCATTTTTTGATAATCACTGATAACGTCGTCAAGAAAACTATCTACTTCTATCGGTTTAAAACCTCTTAGTGATTTTTCGAATTCTTTCTCGAATATATCTTTTGCAGACAGCCTTAGCGTATAGTCACTCATACTTACACCTCTTAACTATCATATCTGTCATTAATGAAATCATTAATATCATCAAATTGTATTCTTTCAATATTATAATGACTTTTCTCACTTAATTCAAGCATAACACTGTATATATATTTTAAATTTGTTTCCGTCTCACTGTCATAGACGAGAAGACCGTAATCAGAATGTGCTGTCACGAACTGATTAATCGCTTTAAACATACTCGGATCCCCGTACTCCCGCTCAAAGATAAACTGATGAAAGTCCGCGTGCTCCAGTATATTGTTTAAATTAATTTTATCGGACTCGTTATAGCGGTCGTCGAATTTATGAAACGGCTTTAAGACACCGAGCTTAATATCGTAATCTTCCTTTAAGTCGATAATCTCATTTGCCGCATACATTTCTATTCCCGTATAACCCTGGATGATAAACCACTCGGCGCCTTCTTCAGCGAGATTGATAATACGCTGGCGGAGAAAATCACGGAGTACTTTCACTTCCGGCTGTGAATCTTTAAAGATGCCGAGTTCATAGTGGCGGTACCCTGTAATGAATACCCTCACAGCAATCCTTCCTTCCCGGCATGATTCACCCACATATTAATATATTTGAATTTTTCATGATACAATTTTAAACTGAAGCGGGATACGTGACAGCTCATTAAGAGTTCCATCAGCTCGTCACTCATCACTTCCCTGATCTGCTCCGTCAGCCGATCATCGGTCTGTATATGAAGAAGCTGGTCTGCAAGCACTTTATTTTTATTAAGAAAAGGTTCTATTTCTGTTGTGAAATCGAACTCGTAACCGGCTCTTGCTTTATCGTAGCGGTTCGCGATTTCATCTAGCATTTCGCGGTAATCGCTGTATGTTGCATTTCTTGACAAATTGGACACACCACCTATAATAATGAAATGTTAATCAAACTCTAATTAATATATAATAATAAGTATATATAATAATAGTTTGGAGTGCGAGTTTAATGAAATACCCTCAGGGAGTCAAAAGAAACCAATCGAATGTAACGCGTGCGAATAAAGAAACTAACTATGGTCAGCGCGGCATGACACTGGAAAAAGATCTCGATAAGACCAATCAGTTTTATCTGGATACAAAGCGGGCAATTATACATAAGAAGCCCACGCCGGTGCAGATTGTCGATGTTGATTATCCGTCACGGAAAAAAGCTAAAATAACGGAAGCCTACTTTAAAGTTCCATCGACCAGTGACTATAATGGTTTATATAAAGGAAGATACATTGATTTTGAGGCGAAAGAAACACGCAACAAAACGCGCTTCCCTCTTATAAACATTCATGAGCACCAGGTCGAGCATATGCGCGCCTGCCATAATCAGGGCGGGATTGTTTTTCTCATTGTTAAATTTACTGTTCACGATGAAGTCTATCTTTATCCGTTTGAACATTTCGCTAAACACTGGGACCTGTTTTTAGGCGACGGCAGAAAGTCCATAACCTATGCTGACATTAGGGATGAGAGTATTTTACTACCAATAAAATACAATCCGCGTTATGATTATTTAGCTGCAGTTGACGAATTTTATTTTGAATAGGGAGAATATATATGGAATCGAATTTTAAAAGGAGTAAACAGTCTGACAAGAAATCCGAACAGAAAAAGCAGTCAAAATCCAAATCATCAATTATTAAAAAAGTGTTTTTATACGGTGCACTGCTTGCACTGATTGGTCTTGTTATCGGTGCTGTGCTGTTTGCGTATTACGCATCACAGGCACCCGCTTTCAGCGATGAAAAGCTGAAGGATCCTGTTCCCGCTGAAATTTATGATCAGAACGACGAACTTGTCACCACCCTCTTCCAGGGACAGAAACGGGAATATGTAAGTATTGAAGATGTGCCGGAAGGCGTAACAGATGCAGTACTTGCGATTGAAGATGACCGCTTTTACGAGCATGGGGCGATCGACTTTATCCGTCTCGGCGGTGCAGTCATCAGCAACATCACAGACGGTTTCGCATCACAGGGTGCGAGTACCATTACACAGCAGGTCGTGAAACGTGCGTTCCTGACAGAAGAACAGACAATTGAGCGTAAAGCACAGGAAGCATATCTGTCATACCGGTTAGAGCAGGAGTATTCAAAAGATGACATTCTTGAAATGTATCTGAACAAGATTTACTACTCTGACGGCATTTACGGTATCCGTACAGCGAGCCTGTATTATTTCGATAAAGAACTTGCGGATTTAAATATCGCAGAGAGCGCTTATCTTGCAGGACTCTCGAACCTTCCGAACGTGTATAACTTATACGTAGACGCTGAAGCGGGACAGAACCGTACTGATACGGTGCTCTATCAGATGCTCCAGCACGAAAGAATTACTCAGGCTGAATACGACGAAGCAGTTAATATCGATATTACGGATAACTTAGTCCCGCGCGATGAGACAGAACGTGCATCGACGGAACAGGAAGATCCGGAATACGCTTCATACATTAATTCCATTAAAGCTGACCTTCAGTCACATGATGAATTTAGAAACAGAGATATCAATGAAGTTTTATCAAGCGGCATTCAAATTTATACACACATGGATTCGAATGTTCAGTCATACCTTCAGAATATGACGAACAACCGCAATTACTACTACAACGATAAATTCCAGAGCGATGATTTCAATATCGCATCGTCAATACTCGATACAACTTCAGGTGGACTGGTTGCGATATCAGGAGGCCGTGATTATCAGGAAGTTGTCGATCAGAACTTAGCACGTGTACAGCACAACGTCGGGTCGACAATGAAGCCGTTCTTATCATACGGACCGGCAATAGAAAATATGGAATGGCCGACGAATCAGAGAATTGAAGATGAGCAGTCGTACAATCCAAAAGACAGCCCGAACAATACAGTATACAACTACGATAACCAGGGACACGGCAATGTGACAATGCGTGACGCATTAAGACAGAGCTTTAACGTTCCTGCGGTGAAGACGTTTGAAGCGGTGAAAGAAGAAGCCGGCAATAACGCACCGGAAGAATTCGCCCGCGGAGTCGGACTCGACTACTCGACGAAAAATGAAGGAGAATATACAGTATCATTTAACGACGTGCTCGGCGGCGGCGAATCACGCTTCAGCCCGCTGCAAATGGCAGAGGCTTATGCGACGCTCGGCAACAACGGTGAACACAACAAAGCACAGTCAATCCGCTACATCGTTACAGCAGAAGGCGAAAAAATTGAATTCGAAAATGAATCAAACAAAGCAATGGAAGACTCTACAGCATTTATGCTGACAGATATGCTGAAAGACACATTCGCGAATCAAGGAAGCGCCGACTACATTCAGATGAACGGCTTGAATATCGCAGCTAAGACAGGAACAACATCACTGGATACGAGCATCCTTGAAGAAAATGACCTGCCGAACAACAGTGCAAAAGACGCGTGGATCGTCGGCTACACACCTGAATATACGATGAGTGTGTGGACAGGATTCGATAACGCAACTGCAGGCTACTCAGAAGACAAAGTATTCGTCGGCACAGACGAACACATTACACCTCAATGGTTCTTCAGAGATATAATGCAGTACATCAGCACATTCAACGGCCAGGACTTTGAACAGCCCGACAGCGTAGAACAGATCAACGGCAATGAATTTGGAGTTGCCGGCGGCGGATTCTGGAACAGCGGCGGCAGCAATAACAATAATAGTAATAATGACAGCAATAGTAACAATAGCGACAGTGACAGCGGCGGCGGCAGTACAGGCGGCGCATGGAGCTGGGAATACAACGAAGACGGTGAAATAGAAACACAGGGCGACGTACCGGACAGCGAACTGCCGGACGACGCGGACCTCGCTGAACCCGAAAGCAGCAGCGAAGACGAAGACCCTGCACCGGCAGAAGACGAGCCGGCAGCTGACGAAGAACCGGCAACAGAACCAAGATCAGGCACTACAGAAGACGCAGAACAAGCTGAAGATGAAGCGGCTGACGAAGAAGATACACCGTAATACTGTGACACCTCCAATCTGGAATGATTGGAGGTGTTTTTTTGGTTTGTATGAAGTGTTTTGCTGCTGGTGCACATTGGTTAGGATCTTTTTGTGGTGACTAATGCGTTTGGGGTGTGTTTTCGCATTAGTGAAGACATATTAAGACTGACTAATGCGTTTGGGGTGTGAATTCACATTAGTGAAGACATTTTAAGACTAACTAATGTGTTTATGGCATGTTTTCGCATTAGTGAAGACATTTTAAGACTAACTAATGTGTTTATCGCGTGCTTTCGCATTAGTAACGTGAATTAAAGCTTAGGTAATTCGTTTTTTGCAGT
>CANRKV010000069.1 GCA_947631305.1 uncultured Jeotgalicoccus sp. | reverse complement strand
TCTCTGCCAGGTATTCAAGTGTATCCATCGATGGATTTGATTTATTATTCTCTATTAAAGACAGCATACCTTTGGTAATCTTACTGCCAGCCAGTTCAACGAGTGTTAATCCCTGTTCTTTTCTCAATTCTTTTATACGTTCACCTAAAGTCATATTACTCACTCCAATTTACATTAGTTTAATTATATTAAACTTTTGATTGACTTACAACATAAAATAATTATATGATTAGTTTAATCAGATTAAACAAAGGGGATGTTGTTTATGTTATTTTCCAGGGAGGTTCCGCACAAAGAAAAGCTGAATTTTATTATTTATATTTTCAGCAGACTGACTTTAAATTTAGGCAGCCTGATTTATACGTTCGCAGTCTCCTACTCTATTTTATATTTCACCGGTTCTGCCTTGTACTTTGCAATTAATTTAGCAATTACATCTGTCGTAATGACACTGATGCTTCCGCTGTCAGGTGTAATGAGTGATCTCGGTAATAAAAGAAAAATTATTATATCAGGGGAAATAATTTTGACGCTCATTATGGCCGGGCTTTTAATTTTTACTTACTTTAACGGGTTTAATCTTTTTGCGATTTATATTACTTCATTTCTAACTGCCTTGGTTAACCCGTTTGTCTCAAATTCATTCCAGACATCGATGACCGAGATGTTTCATAAAGAACGAATTCAAAAAGTGATGGGTTATGTTTCTGCGATTATGTCTTCTGCAATTATTATCGGTCCTGCAATGGGCGGTGTATTGTTCGGTTTATTTGATTTTTACATTATGATTTTAATTTTCACGATTACGTACGCGGTCTCTACTCTGCTCGATTTCTTTATCAAATTCGATCTGTACTACAATCCGGAGGATTATGTTTTAAATGACACAACTCTTCCGGAGACCGCTTCAGCAATCGGAAAGTTCAAGCACGATGTCTGGCAGGGCATTGAATACATTAAAAATTCATATGTCTTCCTCCGGGTATTCATGATGGCTGCATTTATTAATTTCTTTGCATCTTTAATGGGAATCTATCCAGAAAAAGCGATGATTACAGAACTTAAATTCGAACCGGAAACCGTCGGATTAATTAATGCTTTCGATGGTGTCGGCGTACTGATTGCCGGTCTTATAATCGGTTCTGTAAAACAGTTTAAGAATCCTGTCGGACTGATGAAAATATCGCTGCTGTTATGGACATTTACTATACCGTTATATTTACTGCCGCTTTACACAAATATGGCAGACACTTATTCAATAGTGTTCTTTGCAGCAATGGGCTTCACTGCCGCTGCCATGCTGCAGGTTATTAACGTGCCTCTGTTCACTTATGTCCAGCTGACCGTTCCGCAGCATGTAAAAGGCAGAGTCTTTTCAGCAATAGGATTATTTGCTTCGTCCATAGCACCAGCCGGTACGTTACTGTACGGTTTCGCTTATGACTACATTCCTTTCTGGATTATTCACGTCATCAGTTTTGCTGCACTGATTGCTGTAACGCTTATATTCCTGAATAAACGAGTTATAATAGAGTCCAAAGCCGATGTATTAAAAATCTCTGCTGAACTGGAATCTTCTAAGGAAAGCCATGAAAACGCACACATTTAACAGTGTATAATGCTTAGTATCTGCTATAATTATGAGTATTATATATTACACAAGGATGTTTTTATGACGAATTATAAAAAAGAATATGAAAAAGTATTCAGCGGGCTGCCTGAAGATGATCAGCTGGCATTTAACTCGCTGGATACCGAGTTTGATAAACACTTCGTTACCGAAGATGCGAAGTATGAGAAATTGTACATAATGGCCGATGTGATGGTACGTTCCGGCAAGGACTACGTGACGTATTATAACGCCAAAACAAAAGATGTTGCCCGTGTAGCGTCAAAGGATTTACCAAAGTATCGTAATAAATACTGGTCTGATGCAGCAATTCTCGGCGTTTATTTTGCCGTATTGTTCTCAGTAAGTATTTTTTTCTTAGGAGAAATTGTTATTTCATTAGTGCTGCCTGCGGTCATCATATTAATACTGGCTATGGTTCCATTAATGAATCACGGTATAAAACACCAGTCTTCTGCGCGCGGCAATAAGCAGATGGTTTCCGGAGTGTTATTTTTACTTCTCTTTGTCGGTGCGAATCTTTTAATACTGTTTATGAACTCCGAAACACTCAGTCCCTTAAAAATAACGTCCTATGATGCTTCCTTAGTCGATACATTACTCTATGTCGTCTTCGTTATTGTCGCTGCCGCTTCAATATATTTCATCTTCAGTTCTGAATCGTGGGCGAGTAAATTAATTTTCATCGTACTGCTGATATACAGTGCAGGACGTCTGATTTACCCATTTGATTTCCTTAATGGCCTGTCGGCGTTTATCGTTCAGTACTTTATGTTCATCGGCTTAATCATTATTATTATCGGCCAGTATATAAGATCAAAAAATTTAAATGATAATGAATCATAAAAAACATCGTACTGTCCGAGGAGACAGTACGATGTTTTAATTTAGTCCATATCTTTTGTGTTTTTTAATTTAAATGCGAGTACAAATCCGATAAGTGCGAGTATCCCTGCAAACAGGAATGACATATTTACACCATGAATCATTCCAGAGACGCCTTCGTCCGGTTTCACCGTATTGGTCATAATCGATACCAATAAGGCAGTCCCCACTGCGCCTGCTACTTGTCTCATCGTATTATTCATTGCAGTGCCGTGCGGTACAAGTTTGTTTGATAACTGATTGAGTGCTGATGTTGTGACCGGCATCATTACCATCGCCACACCGAGCATGCGGAACGAGTTAACGACAGCGAGATACGTAAATGTTGTTTCCGTATCCAGAGTCGCGAACATCAGTGTGGTCACACCCAGCATACCCAGTCCGATAATAGCGAGCCACCTTGCACCGTATTTATCGAACAGCCTGCCGGTAATCGGACTCATCAGTCCCATAATCAATGCACCTGGCAGCAGCATCATACCGGATTCCATCGCGCTGAATCCAAGCATTGTCTGCATGAATATCGGCAGTACGACTGCCCCTCCGATCATCGACATAAAGACGATCATTCCTAAAACTGTAGACAATGTAAATGTTTTATCTTTAAATACTCCAAATTCCAGAATTGGTTCTTCCAGTCTGTTCTGGCGTTTAATAAACATTGTCAGCGCAATTGCACCGATAATAATCGGCAGTAATACTGTGAGACTCAGCCAGCCGCTGTCCCCTGCTGCACTGAAGCCGTAAAGGAGTCCGCCAAACCCGAGTGTGGACAGAATAATAGATATCATATCCAGTTTCGGATTCGTTTTCTCTGTAACGTTTCTTAATATGAAATATGCAACGATTAAATCAATCACTACAATCGGCAGAATCATATAAAACAATCCGCGCCACGGATAAATATCGATAAACCAGCCCGACAGTGTCGGTCCAATTGCCGGTGCGAAGCTGATAACAAGACCAAACATTCCCATCGCTTTACCGCGTTCACTGCGCGGATAAACAAGGAATAAAATCGTCTGCATCAGCGGCATGATAATACCTGCCCCTGCTGCCTGTAAAATACGTCCCGTCATAAGCAACGGGAAGTTTGGCGATATACCGCAAATCAGCGTCCCGAGTCCAAACAGTGACATCGCAGTGAAAAATAATGTTCTCGTCGAGAATTTATTAATTAAAAATGCTGTAATAGGAATCATAATCCCGTTGACGAGCATAAATATTGACTGCAGCCACTGCGCCGTATTCGCTTCAAGATTCAAATCCTCCATTATATGAGGAATTGCTGTCGCTAAGAGTGTCTGGTTTAATATTGCTGCAAATGCCCCTGATAAGAGCACTGCCATTAATATCGTCCTTTTTCTAGACGTTAATTTACTGCTGTTTTCATTTTCTAAACTCATTCATTTTCCTTCTTTCATAGACATACACAATAAATGATTGTATAATACAAGTATATTGAAGTCAAGCATAAAATCTGAAAGGCCGTGTAAATATAAAATGGTTAACGATGAATCTTTAGAAAGTTTAGAGCTGGAAATTGCTATGATGGTCCGGGCTTTAAGAACCCGCACTGTTGAACTCGATAAAAAACAGGAGCTTAAACGGGCCAGTTATTTAATACTGCTGCTTATTTCTAAAAATGGACCGATGGGTGTTAAAAGCATTGCTGAAAAACTTCATCTTGATATTTCTACAGTCAGCAGGCAGGCAGCCGACTTAATGGAAGACGAGATGCTCGAGAAAAAACAATCTGAAACAGACCGCCGTTCATATCTCTATGATATTAACGAAAAAGGCTGGGATGTAATTGTACATATCAGACGCGGCAGAAAGCAGCGTTTTTCCAAAATGATTAATGAGTGGGAAGATACAGAAATTGAAGAATTCGCCCGCCTGCTTCAGAAATTTAATAATTTAATAGATTAAAATGAGCCGCTTCACCTCTGCAGGTGAAACGGCTCATTTTTTATTTATTTTTCTGTTCGTTAAAGAATTCTATTACTTTTCTATTCATATCATCCTGATTTTCAGTGTATAAATACTGATGTCCTTCATTCTCATATGCAGTCAGCTCGACATCTTTATTTTCTTTCTTCATTCTTTCATACATTTGCACGGATTCAGAAAAAGGCACTCTCACATCATTGTGGGAATGGAATATTCTGAGCGGGCAGCGTATTCTCTGAGTATTATTCAGCGGTGCGATGCACTGCATAAATTCATCATGTTCACCGATAAACCCATACTCGTATGAACGCTGTTCACGGCGCCAAGCGGGTGTATTTGACAGCAGTGTTGTAAAATGCGAGATGCCGACGATATCGACCGCACCCTTCCACAGCTTCGGAAACTGGGTAATTAACAAGAGCGTCATAAATCCGCCGTAGCTTCTTCCCATAATAAAAATATTATCTTTATCAGACTGATGATTATTAATTAAATGCTCCCGCAGTTCAACAACATCTTTCGCTGCATCGATACGCTTTTCCTGATTATCGAGACCGATATAAAACTTGGAGTAGCCCGTGGATCCTCTTATATTCGGCACAGCAATCTGATAGCCCTCTTTGCAGAGCTTATAATACAGTTCGTTGAATTCGGGACGCGCCTGCGATTCAGGGCCGCCATGCACGTGTATGGCCGTCGGTGCATTCTCACCTTGCTGCTGATATAAATAGTAAGGCACATCCAGCCCGTCAAACGACGGATATGTCGAATACATCGTCTTAATATCAGTATCAATTTTATCGTTGCCAAATAGTTTTTCTGTACTGCCGTCGGTTAAATTGAATTCGTATACTGCATGCGGCGTACTCATATCCGAATACAATGCATACAGCTTATCGTCTGAATTAACCAGCGAATGGATGACCCCTTCACTGAAGAATTCCAAGGTTACAAGCAGATCATCCTGGACATTGTATTTAAACAGTTTGGAGAAACCTTTTTTATTCACTTCAAAAATCACAGTATTTTTATCTTCAAGCACAATGACTTTTTGAATATCCCATTTAAAATAAGTAAGCTTCTTGAATTCAAAAGTGTCTTTATTTAATTTATATAGATTTAAATTTCCTTCTAAGTAATCACTTGTAAACAGTGCCTCTGAATCATTTAATGAACGGTAATTGCCAAAACGCCCTGCCGGCAGCCCCGTATCTGTTAATTCAGCTGTTTTTATATTATACAGAAAGACTTTTTTATCTAAATTATTTACAGCCTGGCTCATCAGTATATGATTATCATCAAATTTTCCGATGATTGACGACGGTGTTTCAAATGATTTAAGAACAGTCTGCTGTCCGTCCTCGTAATCCATCATTTCAAATGTCTTACCTTCCTTATGATGTCTCAGATAAATAAACCTGCCGTCCATATGTACCCCGTAATGATGATAATAGTCATCGTCCGCCGTAAGCTGGTTCATTTCTTTTCCTTTGAAATGAGTCAGCTGCTCGCGTTCATTACCGTTTAAATCCGTTGCTATTAATAACCCTTCATCTTCAAACCAGTAGTTTTTAACGTTTTCCTGTTCAGCCGATACTTTTACGTATTTTTCATCTTTAATATTATAGCTGTGCAGTTCGCGCTTCCCTGTCTCATCAGAGATAACATACAAATTCTCTTTTGTTTTATCCAGTTTTAATGATAGATATTTAGTAAACTCCGTCACTTCGGCACCCTCTTTAAATTATGTAATCCTTATATATAAAAATACCCTAATCCTCAGCGAATTGTAAGGATTAGGGCTCATTTTTATAACTATTGCATATTAAAGTAGTCTACAGCGATCTGCGTACCGACTTTAGCGTTGTTATACACTAATTTAATGTTGGTTTCCAGAGATTTACCTTCTGTTTTTTCTACAATTTTACCTAACAGGAATGGTGTTGAATCTTTACCTCCAATACCGTTTTCTTCAGCTTCTTTAACAGCTTCCATAACGATCTTGTCGATGTATTCTTTAGGCAGTTCGTCACTTTCTAAAATAGGGTTGGCGATAACAACCCCGCCTTCAAGTTCAAGGTCGTGTTTCGCTTTAATAATCGCTGCAATGTCTTCTGTTGTTTCAGACACAGTGTTTAATTTGATGTCACTCGTGCGTGTGAAGAATGCAGGCAGCACTTCAGTCTGATAACCGATTACAGGTACACCTTTAGTTTCAAGGTATTCCATCGTTTTATCCAGGTCTAAAATAGATTTAGCTCCTGCACAGATTACAGCTACATCAGTTTTCCCCAGTTCATCAAGGTCAGCTGAGATATCCATAGTTTCTTCCACTCCGCGGTGTACGCCGCCGATTCCGCCTGTAACGAAGAATTTAATGCCTGCCATTTCAGCACAGATCATTGTCGATGCTACAGTCGTTGCACCGATGCGTTTAGTTGCAATGATTTCTGCAAGGTCGCGGCGTGATACTTTCGCAACACCTTCAGAGTTACCAAGCTTCTCAAGTGAATCCTCATCAAGACCTACTTTAATCTTACCGTCCATAATTGCAATTGTTGCAGGAACCGCTCCGCCTTCGCGTACAATATCTTCTACTTTTTTAGCCATTTCCACGTTTTGCGGGTAAGGCATACCGTGTGAAATAATAGTTGATTCTAAAGCAATTACCGGTTTATTGCTTGCTAACGCTTCTTTAACATCCGGGTGTAATTCGATTAAATGATTCATTTAACTTCCTCCATGTCTTTAATAAGTTGTTTTTCTGTTAAATCCTGACGTACGGTATATTCTGTCTCTATTGTCTTGCTGCTGTTCATCATTGCCATCTTAACGATGTCATCTATTGAATAGCCTTTCAGCCAGCCGTAGACAATTGCGCTGGAAAACGAATCTCCGGCACCTGTGACATCGACAACTTTCTCCGATGGGATTATGCTGTATATTTTACCGACGCCGTTCTTGCCGCTGTAAGCTATCGATTTAACGCCATTCGTCACAATAACATGACTGACTCCCGCATCATTCCACATATTCGCTGCTTTAAGCAGTTCTTCATCACTGTTAATCTTAATATTAAAATGTGCTTCTGTTTCATCCCTGTTGACGATTATCCAGTCCACCGGTTTTAAATTATCCGGCATACGATTCATCTTCGGTCCCGATACAGGTATAAGCACAAGATTAAGATCGTGTTTTTCTGCATAGGCACATAAAAAGTCGAGAGATACTTTAGGTGTATTTAAATCTGCAACGATGCATTTTGCGCGCTTTAATATGTATGTTTGTTTAATCATTACTTCAGGCGTCAGATAATCGTAGATGTTCATATCTGCGAAGCCATACTCCATCTCACCTTCATGACTGATTAAAGCCGTGTAACAGCCTGTACTCTGCCCCTCTATATGTTCTGCAAAATCAAGGTTGATAAACGGTGAAGTCGATTCGTGAATCGTCTTCCATTCACCATCATTACCGCGTGTCGTAATCAGAGCAACACTCTCACCGAGTCGGCCGAGGTTCTCACCAATATTACGCGCAACTCCGCCAACCGAATGTGCCGACTGAATTGGGTTCGATGTTCCGTGTAACAGCTCATCGTGAACAAAGAACTTTCTGTCAACGTTAGCCGCACCGACACAGACAATCGGATACTCAGCATTCAGTACATATGCCTGACCCTGAATAAATTCTTTCTTAACAAGATCAGATAC
>CANRKV010000068.1 GCA_947631305.1 uncultured Jeotgalicoccus sp. | reverse complement strand
AAGCTTGCACTGATGAAAAATATTATGTCCTTGGAAAAACATCCGGGTACAGATGTTCAATTAAAAATTATGCATGATATGTATATGGAGAGACTCAAAGAATCTTAATGGGAATAAAGCTGGTGGGATTGTGATGAGATTAAATAGAAAAAGATTTACAATGACATTCAATATTTCAGTAATACTGGTTTTTATACTTCTTATCTTTATTGCTCCATCAACTTTTCTTCAGGATTTCACTCCTGAACAGCAAAGAACTGTGGGGCTTCTTGTACTCGCCATTTATCTATGGACGATTTCACCTCTGCCATCAGGAGCAGCGAGTATACTTCTTCTCGCGATGATGATGATTCTCGGGCTCGTAGACTCAGTCGAAGGTGCCATGAGCGGATTTCTATCATCTGCGCTTTATTTCATTTTAATTTTAACTATATTAAGCAGAGTCCTCGTGAAGACCGGTGTCGATAAAGTCGTCGCCTCGCAGCTTCTCAGATTGAATAAAAAAGGTCCTAAAGCGATAGCTGTTGCTTTACCGGTGATGATTGCAATACTCCCAGTGCTTATGCCTTCCGCATTCGCCCGTCTTAAAATGCTGCTGCCATTCGTAGACAGATTGAATGATTCATTCGGGTTTTCAAATCACAGTGTTTTCAAGAAGTATGCATTATATGTTATCGGAATAATGAATCAGAATGGAACAATTATAGTCTATACCGGCGGAGGCTTCCCAGTTTTAGCAGCTCAGCTTTTAAATGATTACAACGTTGCTGATCTGGGCTGGCTGGAATGGTTCCTTATTATTGCACCGCCGCTCTGGCTGGCGTTGCTTATCGTAAATATATTTGCATGGAATTACTTTAAATATTCCTATTCATCCGAGACACCGTACAGTCAGATCCAAACAGCAATTCAGCATGAAACACATTTTGAAACATCCCGGGAGAGACATAAATTCCGGTTTGTAATAATAACTTTTTTTATGATGATTATAGTGTGGGCGGTAACAGATAATAATGTGGTTCCGACTTTACTGCCGCCAATGATACTGCTCGTTATTTACTCCATCCCGAAAATTGGCTTGTTAAACAACACTGATATCAGAGCATTTGACTGGGAAAGTTTCCTGCTTCTCGGCGCATCTTTTTCAATCGGCATTTTACTGGATCAGAATGGAACAGCTGCAGTAATAGCAGAACATATGATGCAGTTTGTTCCGGAGAATTCGGGGTTGATTTTTAAAATCATACTTATCGCTCTGATTACCTTTGTCTTCAGAATGATATTCATTGTGCCTTCATCTGCCATAATAGTAATTTTCCCTATCGTGGTTTCTTATGCAGACATCACAAACATACCTGCATTGAGTCTCGCATTCCTTGTAATTTTAATTGTGGGCGGTACAAATATTTTACCTATACATTCACCCACATCATATTTCGCTTTTCAATCAGGAGTTCTCAGTAAAAAAGATCATTATATAATCGCAACATTCTCCACAATCACGTTCATTATCACCGCGATTATTGCTGCATCAACTTATTGGATACTATGGTTATAAAGATAATAATTTGAAAATTTCGTTTCTTTACTCTGAATCAGCATCAATGCTTTCTCACTCTGTTATAATAACAATAGTATACTTGAGAAAGAATGATTATATTATGAAGCGATTTTTAGAAGTTAGTCTGGAAACAAAAATAAATGGGATATTAATCGGCGTTATGAGCGTGATTATCATTTCGTTATCAGTGTTTTATTTATATCACTCCAGCAATGAATATTACGATAACGCAAAAAGACTGACACTCCAATCTGCTAAAACTATCTCTTTTTTACCATCAATAACTGACAGTGATAATTTAACCGACAATGAAAAAATTCAGACACTGACCAACCAGTATATTTTTGAAAACGATATAGATTTCGTTATTGTAAAAAACAAAGACGGCATTATTTTATCTCATCCTAATCCCTCACTGATTGGTGAACATGAACCATATGAGGAAGATATGCGTGCCAATATTTTTGGCGCTTACTATACTACAGTGACTGATAAATATGTCGAACCATCTATTATGGCCATGGCCCCTATATATATCGGAGATGAAGCAAAGCAGCTTAGCGGTGTAGTAAAAGTTGGTTATTTCGAGAGTAAAATTACCGATAAAGTGATGAATAAACTTTACCAGCTCTTATATATCATCATCTTCTTCATCATTTTAAGTTTCTTTATCAGCAGATGGTTTGGAAAATACATAAAATCAGAAACACTCGGTTATGAACCAAAACAAATCACCATGATTCTTAAAAATCGGGAAAACATTTTTTCAGCTTTGGATGAAGGTATCATTGCGGCTGATTTATCCGGAAAAATTATTTATATTAATGCGGCTGCCCGTAAATATCTCGGAAGCTCTGCAGATACTCACGTGAATGATAATATCCATGATTATTTTAAAAATGATTTGGAAAAATACATAGAAAAAAATGACAGCAATCATGGAATCAGATATTTTGAAACTTATTTAAATGACAAAGAAATTGTTGTTATTATTAATAACCTTTATGAAAAAGAAGTGCGCTCCGGACACGTCATTATTTTAAGAGACATGACAGAAATGTCCGAGCTTTCCAATAAACTGACCATCGTAGAATCACTCTTTGATGATTTACGGGCACAAAGCCATGAGTATAAAAACAGACTTCACCTCATTTCAGGATTGCTGGAAATGCAAAAATATCATGGTATAAGAGATGTCCTTGACGATGAAATAGATAACCTGAATCTATATGAGAAAAATCTGATTGGTATTGAAGAAGACAGCATAAAAGCTCTGCTGATTGCCAAAATGAATAAAGCTACTGAAAAACAGGTTAATTTTAAAATCGATAATCAAAGCCAGATGATTCCCATTTCCAATAAACACAAAATTAACGCTCTGATTACTATTATCAGTAATCTCATTGACAATGCCATTGAAGCAGTACTCGATCAGAATGAACCTGAAATCAATTTCTACATTGGTTATTTTGACGGGTGGCTGGAAATTGTGGTTCAGGATAACGGCAGCGGTATAAATAATGAAGAGAATATCTTTAAAAAGGGATATTCGACTAAGAATGGCGGTTTCAACAGAGGTTACGGGCTTTATAATGTTACTGCCAATGTTGAGCTTCTCGATGGATACATAGACGTCAAATCCAGGAACGGACAAACTGTATTCACAGTTGAAGCTCCTATAGTTCAGGAAGGAGAATATAATAATGAAAATCCTTATAGTTGAGGATGATTTTAGAATAGCTGAAATGTATAAGGAATACTTATTGAAAAATGCACCTGAAGATGAGATACACACCGCCCTGAATTCAGCTGACAGTCTGAAAATCCTGAAAGATCATAATATTAACCTTATGCTGGTCGATATTTACCTCCCTGATATGCATGGTGATAAATTAATCGAGAACGTTTTGAAAAAATATCCTTATATGAACTTTATAGTGATAACAGCAAGTCAGGAAAGTGAAAAAGTGAAGAATGCGATGCAGCTCGGCGCATTATACTATTTAGTCAAGCCTGTAAAACTTGATAAATTAAGTGAAACTGTCAATGATTACAGGAAAAAAAATGAGACGCTTTCAAAAACAAGTGAACTGGAACAAGATGATATAGATGTATATTTTAGGCGCATCGGTACGACTGCGGTAAACAGCCTTCCAAAAGGCATTGATCCACTGACGCTTGAAAAGATTGAAGAGGTTTTTTCAAACGAGCATGAATGGACTTCTTCCCAGCTGGGTGAACATCTGGGAACTTCCAGAACTACGGTACGAAGATATCTGGAATATATGAGAGAGTCCGGAAAATTGACTGTTTCTCAGGACTTTGGCGATAAAGGACGGCCAGAAAAAAAATATAGAAAGAATCTATCGTGAACTTTATGTTTTTTAATGACATAAAGTTCTTTATTTTTTTAAGTTTGGTAGCGTTTACATTTTAGAGATATCTATCTATTATGGGTACCAGTAATGAAAAATGAATTTTCAAACTATTGAGAGGGGATGTATTTTATGAAAGGTTATATGAAAATATTTTCAGGGGTTATATTGTCCACTGCGCTAGTGCTCGGGGGATGCAGCAGCGGTGACAGTTCAGCTGATTCAGAAGCAGCTTACCCTAGTAAGAACATTGAAATCGTTGCACCAGCAACACCGGGAGGCGGCTGGGATACAACAGCACGCGCGATGCAAAATGTTCTGGATTCAGAAGAACTTGTTGAATCAAATATGAACGTTGTTAATAAACCGGGAGGCGGCGGTGAAGTCGGCTGGCAGTACCTTAAAGGTAAAGATGGTCACTCACTTTCAATTAACTCCAGTCTTGTAATTGCAAACAATCTTCTTGGTCAAAGTGAACTTACATACGAAGACTTCACTCCATTAGCCGTTCTTGCAACAGAATGGATGACAGTTGCAGTACCGGCTGAGTCTGAAATAGAAGATGGAATTGAGATGCTCGACAAACTGAAAGAAGATCCTAAGTCTCTGAAGATTGGTGTAGGTCCGGCCCTTGGTAATAATGACCACCTTTCATTTGTACGTGTTGCAGAAGACTATGGCGTAGACGTATCACAGCTTGATTATATGATTTACGAAAGCGGCGGTGACATTCTGACTGCTCTGATGGGCGGCCACATTGATGTTGCTACACTATCGCTTTCAGAATCACTTGAACAGCATCTCGGCGGCAGTATAAATATTATTGCTACAACTGCCGATGCACCTATTCCGGAAGATGAGAGTATACAATCATGGCAGGACCAAGGCATTGATTTTACCTTCCCGCACTGGAGAGGAATCATGGGACCGCCTGATATGACAGAAGAAGAAATAGCATACTGGGATGAAACATTCGCTGAAATGGTCGAAACTGAAGGCTGGCAGCAGGTGCTGGATAATAACAGCTGGGAAGATTACTACATGAACAGCGAAGAAACAAGTGCTTTCCTGGAAGAACAGAGCGTAATGTATGAAGATCTTATGAAAAAAGCAGGTTTAACTGAATAAAATAATCATAATACGGAAAAGTGGGTGGAGATCATTAGATTTATAGTACCTTCAATCATATTGATAATTTCCGTAATCTATCTGATACTGACATTTAATTTACCTGAATCTAAAGTTGGAAATCCTACAGCAGCAATGAATTATCCTCTGCTGATAGGATTTTCACTTTTAGGATTATCGATTCTTTATCTATTGTCGGAAATTAAAGATAAGAAAAAAGCATTTACAGCATTTAAAATATTTGCTGATAAAGAGCTGACAATTAAAGTAATCGTTGTGTTGGTATTCTGCTTAGGTTACACGTTGTTATTTGAACGCATTGGATTTTTAATTTCCACAACTTTATTTTTAGGCGCATTACTATTTTTAATTAACGGAAAGCGCAAATGGTTAGTGAATGTTATCGTGGCAGTCGTATTTTCATTTTCTGCATGGTATACATTCTCAGAACTGTTAAGCGTCAGTTTGCCATAAAGGAGGCTTATCGATGGGTGTAGATTGGAATAGTTTTTTAGAAGGTTTTACAACAGCCATGAGTTTCCAAAATTTAATGTTCATTATTCTCGGTGGGCTTCTTGGGACAATTGTCGGTATGCTTCCGGGACTAGGTCCCGCTACAGCAGTGGCAGTACTAATCCCGATAACTTTTGGGATGGATTCAACAAGCGCTCTTGTTCTTCTCGGAGCAATATACTACGGGGCGATGTACGGCGGCTCCAGAAGTTCTATATTACTGAATACACCGGGGGACGGGTCCGCCATCGCAGCTACATTTGACGGCTATCCAATGACTAGAAAAGGACAGGCTGGACAAGCTTTAACATTAGCGACAATAGCATCGTTAATCGGGGGTACAATAGCTATTGTAGGTTTTGTATTTCTCGCCAAACCTTTAGCAAATTTTGCCTTGCAGTTCGGACCGGCCGAATACTTTTTCCTTCTTCTGTTTACGCTTTCGGCTGTAGTTTCTCTTGCAAAAGGAAACATGATCAAAGGGTTTGTTTCAATGATGCTGGGTCTGTTAATCACGACTATTGGAATAGATTCCCAGTCGGGAGTTTACCGCTATACCTTTGATGTTCCTCATTTGAGTGAAGGTGTAGACTTCCTTGTAGTTATTATCGGTATTTATGCAGTCGGTGAAGTACTTTATAACATTTTACTTCTTAATGATGACAGCCAGAGAATAAAAGAAAGTGTCGGTAAAATCTGGATTACTAAAGAGCAGTGGAAACGTTCGTTCTGGCCTATGATTCGCCAGTCACCAGTTGGTTTCTTAATAGGTATACTTCCAGGTGCCGGCGGTTCTATCGCATCTATGATCAGTTATTCAACTGAACAGCAAATTTCCAAAAAAAGTGAAGAGTTTGGTAAAGGCGCACCTGAAGGGCTTGCAGCACCGGAATCTTCCAATAACGCAGCTGCAGTTGGTGCTTTTATACCACTGCTTACAATGGGAATTCCCGGCTCAGGTACAACAGCAGTAATTCTGGGTGCACTTATCATGCTTGGATTACAGCCTGGTCCAATGCTGTTCCAGAATCAGCCCGAAGTCGCATGGACATTCATCAACAGTTTATTTATCGGAAACATCGCGCTTGTTATTATGAACATACTTTTAATCGGATTTTTAATTAAAATACTAAAAACTCCACCGAGAGTTCTCTATCCGATTATCTTAGTCTTGGCATTTATCGGAACATACACACTTGGATACAGTATTGTCGACTTTGCTATCCTGATGATTTTTGGAGTTATAGGATTGTTCATGAAGATACTCAACATTCCTACTGCTCCGCTGATTCTTGCTATTATTATCGGCCATCAGCTGGAACAGAATTTCAGAATGGCAAGTGTAAGTTACGACAGTATCTTTGGAATGATGACTGCATCACCAATCGCAATTCTATTTGCAGTATTAACTGTATTATCTGTTTTCCTTCCAATGTTACTCGGACGTCTTTCAAGAGTGAAAGTTGATAATAAAGGATGATGACAAATGACTTGGATTATAGAAGATGCTAAAAGCCAGCAGCAGCTGGCGGCAGATTTTATGGAACATGTGAAAAATGATAATGTATTACCAATAGTGGGAGCTCATGATGGCATGAGCTCCCTTTTGGCAAAAAAATGCGGATTTAATCATCTGTATCTTTCCGGCGGCGCACTGTCAGCAAGTATGGGTATTCCTGACATTGGACTTTTGACTCTGGAAGATGTCGCCAGCCGTGCACGCGAAATTATAAGAGCATCGAATCTTCCCCTGCTGGTTGATATCGACAACGGATTTGGAGAACCTTTGAATGTTGCCCGGACATGTCTCGAAATGGTCGAAGCGAGAGTAGCTGCTGTTCAAATCGAAGACCAGCAGATTCCTAAAAAATGCGGCCATTTAAACGGGAAGAAATTGATTTCTGAATCTGACATGGTGAAAAAGATTCAAATGATTAAAAAGGCTGCCCCAACGTTGAAAATTGTTGCACGCTCTGATGCATATGCTGTGGAAGGTATGCCAGGTATGACTGAAAGGCTTCACGCATATGCAGAAGCCGGTGCCGACATCGTATTCCCCGAGGCAATGAGTTCTGAAGCTGACTTCCGCTTTGTGCGGGAAGAATTTGATATTCCTGTACTTGCTAATATGACTGAGTTCGGAAAAACAGAATATATTGACCTTGAAACTTTTTCAGAAATAGGAATTAATCTGGTCCTCTTCCCTGTAACATCACTTAGGGCTGCCGCTTATAATGTTGAAGAAACTTATAAAGTAATAAAAGAAAAAGGCACTCAGAAATCTGTACTGGATAAACTCCAGACTCGTAAAGAACTGTATAACATTCTTAGACTTCATGAATACGAGGAAATGGATTCAAAAATCGCTCGCACAGTGCTCCCTGATGAACAAACAAAAGAATAAAATAATTGATTTGATGACAGATATTCATTTGCTTTAATGAACATCTGTCATTTTATATTTTATGAATTAGCCTTAAAGCCAGGAGCAAGTTGAGTTTATTACATTTTCAAATTAAAGATTGTATAATAAAAATAAGGCGGGATAATCAATGAACAGTATTTATGATATAGAAGTTGAATCTAAAGACCACAGTACTTATAAACTTGAGGA
>CANRKV010000067.1 GCA_947631305.1 uncultured Jeotgalicoccus sp. | reverse complement strand
CGAAGACGAGCATGAGAGCGGCAGCCGCAAGTTTTTAAACTTAGGCCATACACTTGCTCACGCTGTGGAATATAAATATAAAATTCCTCACGGCCAGGCGGTTATGCTCGGTATTATTGCAGCGCTTTATATATCCAATGAACTGAACGGCACTGATTTCGAAATGGATGTTTATATATCTTACATGCAGAGTCACGGCTATCCGGTTCATCTGCTTAAAGAAATGGACATTGATGAGATGATTAATCTGATGCAGAAAGATAAAAAAAATCACCGCAATGACTATATCAGCTACGTGCTGTTTAAAGATCAAAGTACACTTGCTGTTTCAGATATTAAAGTCTCAGAACTTAAAAGTATACTGGCAGCATTAAAGGAGCGCATATGAAACAATTACTGAATGGAACATTTAAAGGCACAACAAGAGTGCCCGGAGATAAGTCAATTACACACCGCGCTCTAATGCTCGGTGCACTGAGTAAAGGAACGACAAACATATACCGTCCCTTAATCAGTGCGGACACGCTCAGAACTTTTGAAAATATGCGCCAGCTCGGTGCTGAAATCACGCGTGAAGGCGATGATTTTAAAGTTGTCTCAACAGGCCACGACAGTTTAACGTCACCTGAACAAACATTGTATACAGGTAACAGCGGCACAACAACACGGTTAATCACAGGACTCCTAGCTGGTCTTAAAAACATTACCGCATCGGTTGAAGGCGACGCCACTATCGCCAAACGTCCGATGGACCGCGTCGTTATACCGCTGTCTGAGATGGGTGCTGACATCAGCTTAAAGAATGAAAAGTATCCGCCGGTTAATATTCATCCGGCAGTATTAAAACCGCTTGAGTACGATATGCCGGTTGCTTCCGCACAAGTTAAAAGTGCGATACTGTTTGCAGGACTGTTCACGGACGGGGAGACAATTGTTCATGAAACACATCAGTCCCGCAACCATTCGGAAATTATGATGTCACAGTTCGGAGCAGATATTTCCGTATCAGGTACAACTGTTAAACTAAACGGCGGCAGCAAACTTACTGCAGCGGACGTAACTGTGCCGGGAGATATTTCGTCGGCAGCATTTTTAATCGTGCTCGCACTGATTACTGAAGATGCTGATATTACGATTGAAAATGTATCTCTGAACGAAACGCGCGCCGGCATTATCGATGTTGTTCAAGAAATGGGCGGAAATATTGCCATTACCGAACATGATTCAGCAGGTGAAAAGTTCGGCGATATCAGAGTCCGGTATACACCTGACTTAAAGCCGTTCCATATCGACGGAAATATAATTCCGCGTCTGATTGATGAAATTCCAATTCTCGCTGTACTTGCAGTATTCGCGAACGGCGAAAGTACTGTACGAGGGGCAGAAGAATTAAGATTTAAAGAAACAGACCGTATCACGGCGGTTATTGCGGAACTGGAAAAATTCGGTGTATCATTTGAAGAGTACGAAGACGGCTTTAAAGTGAACCCGGGATACAGTACAGTAAAACAGGATGAGCTGTTTAAAGGCTATCATGACCACCGCATTATCATGATGCTGATCGTTATGGCAATTGCAGCAAATACAAATATTGAAATTGATGATTCGAGCGCAATAGACGTATCGTTCCCTTCGTTCGTAAGCGATCTTGAAGGTTTAAGAAAGGACCGGTAATATGCAGGAAGAAATACTTCGTATAATCGATAAACTCCGTCAGGGGTCTTATCCGGAAGAAGATTTAAATTATATACTGAACAGTCTGGAGCAGTTTCACTCAGACGAATCGCTGGAGGCTTTATTTTTACTCGGCGACGCGCTGCAGCAGGCAGGGCTCGACTATCAGGCAAGACAGGTGTTTTTACACCTGAACGACAATGTCGATCACGATGATTACGTCATCAGCTATCTCGTCGACTCATACATTAGTGAAGCACGTCTCGATGATGCGCTGACACTGATTAACAACAGCCCGGAAACACCGACAGTACTCATGCTGAAATCTGAAATATTTCAGCAGATGAACTTAAACGACGTTGCTGTCAGACTGTTGTTTGAGGCGAAAACAATGACCGATGATATTATTATCGACTTTGCGCTTGCAGAGCTCTATTACACAACTGGCGACCTCGAAGAAGCCATTCGTTTTTATGAGACAGTGCTGAACGAAGGACTGGAAGAAGTTAACGGCATCATTATCAGCCTGCGTCTCGCTGATATCAACTTGAATCTCCTTAACTTCGACGATGCACGCGCGTATTTTGATAACGTGCCGGACGAATCATACGGAAACGAAGACTTTTATAAAGAAGCACTCCTTGAATATAATTTAAAAGAATACGACCGTGCGAAAACACTGCTTGAAAAAGTACTCGACAATGAACCGTACTTTATCAATGCGTATATTCTATTAATGAACATTTATGAAACTGAACATAATCTCGATGAAGCACTTGAAACAATGCTCCGCTACCTGCGTGAGAATGATAAAAACGCGCTCGTATATTTCCACATCGGGCGTCTTTACTTCAGACAGAACAAGCCGGAAGAAGCCATTGAAAACTTCAGCCTGGCAACGTCGCTTGATGAAGATTACGATGATGCATATCTCATGCTGTTTGAAAGTATTCTGAAGACAGGTGAGACAGGTACGATTGATGACTACGTGAAGCATCTTGATATTAATTCGCTGAGCGGTGAATCAATTTATCTGCTGGCTAAAATCGAAGCTGAAAACGAAAACGATGACAAAGCAATTAAGTATTACGAAGATGCTGAAAGTTTAATCGGTGATTCATCAGAATTTTACGCAGATTATTATTACTATCTGACAGAAATTAATCATCCGAATAAAAAGAATGTACTCGAAAAACTAATTAAACTAGAACCCGATAATCTGGAATGGCAGCTGGATTTCGAGCGAATAGCAGGTGAGGAAGACGAGTTTTAAAAAAGATTTTATAAATTATTGCTTATATAATTATGAATTCAAAGACCATACTGCAGTGTGGATTTTAAATTTTATAAAATCCCATCCTCTGATAACGCATAATATTTCATTTACAAATTCACAGCTCGACCGCAAACTCAGGATCGCGGAAAGCAGAACAAACCGTCCGACATTAATGTTTGAAAAGGGCGGTACTGTCACTGCGAACGGCGAGACGATTTTCCACGAGCTGAATCTGAACAAAACAGATGAACTGTACGTCGAATTTATCTTCGCAAAAAACGATCTCCGCTATAATCAGGCGAAGTCGGAAGAACTGATGAAAAACGATGAAATTCTATTGGAAGATATTGAAGAACTCGAAAGTTTAATCGATGAAGCTCTCGTATCAAAAGATAAAGAACGCTTTTTCGAATTGACGGATGAACTCCAAAAATTAAATGATAAAAGAGGTTAGTATTTGTGCTTTATAATAATCGCGATTTAAGAGTATTAAAAGATGAAATTGAATTTGTCGATACGGCAATCGTTCCTGTGGTAAGTGTGGATTTCGACAGCAATCTGCTGCACCATTCAAATAATCTCGAACTGATTCAGCTCGTGACAATTCAGCTTGAAAAGCAATTGAAAGGGCGCCTGATGATTACGCCGTCACTGACAACTGTAGACAAAGACAGCTCAGCGCTTGAAACATATAAAAACCAGCTGACGGAATACGGCTTTAAAAATGTGGTCAGCCTGTCGTTCGACGCACTCGAAATAGAAGGTGTCCACAATATTAAAGTGAACAGTATTCCAATAAGCGATATGGATAACGAAATGAAAATTTCAATTATTAATGATGAAGTGAAAACTGTCATCAAACAGATTATCGGTGTGTGGAATCAATAATTAAAAGTAGAATTACACAATTCTGTTTATAACTTGTGTCAATTATTTGAAAACCATATTGACCGCCTAGTTTTAATGAGCTAAAATTGAAATGTCCTAGTTATATTATATGTAAAAGTATGTGCGTTTGAGGAGGGGAAATAAAAATGTCGCAAAAAGTAACAAGACGCCAGTTTATGAACTACTCTTTAATGGGTGTTGGGTCGTTCATGGCGGCAGGTATGATTCTGCCGATGGGTAGATTTGCACTTGATCCACTTTTCCAGGAATCGTCTGCAGGTGACATGATTACTACTAGTGTTAGTATTGATGAAATCACAGAGGAACCAATTAGTGTTGACTTCACATTCGAACAAACAGATGGTTGGTATGTGAGTGAGGTAACGGATTTCGCTTGGGTTTACCGTGAAGGTAATGAAATCATTGCGTTATCGCCTGTGTGTAAACATTTAGGGTGTACGGTTTCGTGGGCAAGTGACGCCGCTAACCCGGATAGATTCTTCTGTCCATGTCATAACGGTCTTTACGAAAAGAACGGTGCTAACGTACCGGGTACACCGCCGCGTGGACCACTTGATATGTTCGAAGTTGGAGAATCAGACGGCTTCTTAACAATCGGTGCTGTACACGAGAATGAATTGGTATAGGAGGGAATTAAATGCTAAATCGTATTTATGATTGGATTGATGACAGAATTGACATCACTCCGATCTGGAGAGACGTAGCTGATCACGAAGTGCCAGAGCATGTTAACCCTGCCTACCACTTCTCAGCTTTCGTCTACTGTTTTGGAGGACTGACGTTCTTTATTACAGTTATCCAGATTTTATCTGGAATGTTTTTAACAATGTATTACGTACCGGACATTATTAACGCTTGGAACTCTGTTTACTTCCTGCAGCAGGATGTAGCAGCCGGTGTTATCGTCAGAGGTATGCACCACTGGGGTGCAAGTTTAGTAGTAGTTATGATGTTCTTACATACTCTCAGAGTATTCTTTACAGGTGCTTATAAGTCACCTCGTGAATTAAACTGGGTCGTTGGTGTACTGTTATTCGCAGTTATGCTCGGTCTTGCGTTCACAGGCTACTTACTGCCATGGGACATGAAAGCATTATTCGCTACTAAAGTAGGCTTGGATATTGCAGAAAGTGTACCATTCATCGGTGAATGGATTAAGACACTTCTCGCAGGTGATTCGACAATTATCGGTGCTCAGACACTTACAAGGTTCTTTGCCATCCACGTATTCTTCCTGCCTGCAGCACTATTTGTATTAATGGCAATACACTTTATCTTAATACGTAGACAAGGTATTTCAGGACCACTATAAGGGGAGGGTAACTATATGAAACACGGTAAAGGTCTCACTTTTGTCGGTGACTCACGAATCCAAAAATACGACAAACCAAAACTAAATCGTGACTACTCGGAATTCCCTGGTCGTACAGAGGAGTTCTTTCCGGATTACCTGCTCAAAGAGTGGTTAGTCGGAGCGGTATTCTTAATAGGTTTTCTATGCTTGACTGTTGCGCATCCAGCGCCGCTTGAGCGTATGGCAGATCCAACTGATACAGGTTATATTCCATTACCAGACTGGTATTTCTTATTCCTTTATCAGATTCTTAAATACACATATGCTTCCGGACCGTTTAATATTGTCGGTGCCATGATTATTCCTGGTATTGCTTTTGGTGCTTTATTACTTGCACCTTGGCTTGACGGCACAAAAGAACGTCACTGGAAAAAACGCCCTGTAGCATCAGGAATGATGCTGGTTGCAATTGGTATTATTTTCTACACAACTTGGGAATCGGTAGCTTATCACGACTGGGAACAGCAGAATCAGCAGGGACAGATTGTCTTCTCTAACTTAGATGCAGAAGATCCTGTCTTCAATGATTTAATTCGTACGAACTGTACGAGCTGTCACGGCGGTGAACTTGCCGGAGGATCAGGTCCTAACTTAATTGAACCGGATCTTGCTCCTGAGATGGTAGACGCATTTGTCAGAAATGGTACAGAAGAAATGCCTGCCTTTGAAGGTCAGCTTACAGACGAAGAAATTACAGCAATTTCTGAATATGTTGCAGGCTTGGAACTGACTACTAAAGACGAAGCAGCTAACACTGAAGAATCAGCAGAATAATAATAATGACCCTTCTGGCAACAGAAGGGTCTTCTTATAGGTGAAATGATGATATACAACTTATATAAATTAATGTTTAATCGAATATTTCTTGTCTTCCTGCTGATATGCAACGTCGCCGGTACGATATACGGCTATATATGGTACGGTGGACAGCTGTCAATTACGCCGTGGTATTTCTATCCATTCGTACCTGACAGCCCGACGGCAACGCTGTTTTTATCAATATTAATATTATTAATATTGTTTAATAAGAAATTCGGTCTGATAGATGCACTCGCATTTACTACGCTGATAAAATACGGCGTCTGGGCAGTTATTATGAATATCTGGAACTTTATCGATATGGGCTTTGTGTCCTTAGTAGGATTAATGCTTATCGCTTCGCATGCTGCGATGGCGCTGATGGCATTTATGTTCCTGCCTTATATCGAAATTAAGCCGTGGCATTTTTATGTTACTGCAATCTGGCTGTTCCATAATGATTTTATCGATTATGTGTATATGCAGTACCCGAGATACGGCAACCTTCATCCGTATGCCGCAGAGATAGGATATCTCGCATTCTGGCTGACAGTTATTGTCCTCGTACTGTTATATAAACTCGCGGCTAGACGTAATAATTGACTTAGGTAAAAACAGTTTAGTAAAATAGTACTATGAACCAAACGGAGGGACTAACTTGTATCTTATAATCTACTTTGTAATATTAATGGTTGTACCAATGCTTGCGCAGATGAATGTAAAATCTACGTTTAACAAGTATTCAAAAGTACGTTCGACAAGCGGACTTACAGGTCAGCAGGTTGCAGAAGATATCCTTCGGGAAAACGGAATTTACGATGTCTCAGTTGAACGCGGTCAGGGTGTCCTTACAGACTACTACGACCCGAAAAACAAAAAGATCGTTCTGTCTCCCGGCAACTTCGACAACCCGAGCGTTGCAGGCACAGCAGTAGCCGCACACGAAGTCGGCCATGCGATTCAGCATGCTACCGGCTATAAGTTCTTAAACTTCAGATCAGCATTGTTCCCGCTCGCACAATTAGGAAGTAACTTCTCATACTTCCTGATCATTGCAGGTATTATCCTGACAGCAGCACAAAGCGCTGCAGGCGGCGGACTTGGTGAAATTCTATTATGGTCAGGTATCGGACTAATGGCATTCGCCGTATTATTCCAGCTCGTTACACTTCCTGTTGAGTTTGACGCCTCAAGACGCGCAATGAACCAGATTGAAGAATTAAACATTGTGAACAGTAAAGAATACCGCCACGCTAAAAAAGTACTGAACGCTGCAGCAATGACATACGTTGCCGCAACAGCAGTAGCTGTAGCAGAGCTGTTACGCTTTATTATGATCGCAAGAAACCAAAACTAATAATTTTGGGCTGAGGCAGCCGTATTATCCTGATTACAGGATGGTGCGGCTTTTTTTTGATGGTGGGGTGGCTGTTTTAAGCTGGGACACATATGAGAGCCCGTCACGCCAACCCTGGAAGTTTGGGACACATATGAGAGCCCGTCACGCCAACCCTGGAAGTTTGGGATACATATGAGAGCCCGTCACGCCAACCCGACCTTCATGACTCCACCCATCTCACGAATAATAGAACAAATAAAAGTTATCTCTTAAATGTAAACAGATTCATTTCCCTTATACTCTTATATTCATTATAATTAACATTGATAAACGATACTATAAGCTATAGAGGTGCATAATTATGAAAATTGGAATTACATGTTATCCAAGTGTCGGCGGCAGCGGAGTCATCGCTACAGAGCTTGGGATTCAAATGGCTCGCCGAGGGCACGAGGTTCACTTTATTTCATCGAGTGTGCCGTTCCGGCTGGAGCATAATTATGATAATATATACACGCATCGGACAGAGGTAAATGACTACAGTGTCTTTAAATACCCGCCGTATGATATTACTTTATCGAGTAAAATTTCCGAGGTCATCGACCGCTACGATCTTGATGTCATTCATATGCATTACGCAATTCCGCATGCAGTTTGCGGTATATTGGCAAGACAGATGTCGCAAAAGAAAGATGTCGGCATCGTCACAACTTTGCACGGGACTGATATTACTGTGCTCGGACATGATATGTCACTTGTCAGCGCGATAAAATTCGGCATCGACGGCTCGGACATCACAACGTCTGTCAGCAGCAGTCTGACAGAAGAGACGTATGATTTAATTAATCCGGAGAGCAAAATTACGACGGT
>CANRKV010000066.1 GCA_947631305.1 uncultured Jeotgalicoccus sp. | reverse complement strand
AGTTCTGAAGATAACTCTGTAATTGCTCTCCTTGGTGAGTCGCCAGGTGCTTCTGTATCGGTTTCAGTGGCACTCGAAGTATTCAAACAGAGCTTCCCGGAATATCGGGACAAATGGGATACGAAATTAAAAGAAATGATACCTTCATATGGTCAGTCATTAATTGAAGACAGCGAACTGCTGAATGAAATCAGAGAAATGACTGCCGAAAATCTGGAACTTAAATAAAATCGGAGCCGGGACAATTTTGTCCCGGTTTTTTTGGTGATTATATGAGTTACTCAGTTAAAGAACATAGTTAATCACCCCTATTTAATCCTTAAAAAATAAAAATAGCTATTATAACTTTTTCATTATATAATTTTAAATATTCTAACTATTTTAAAAAGGGATATAAAATTAAATAATATTGGGGGTATATTCATGCTTAGAAAGTTATTTTGCTTGTTTGCGATTGCCTTCCTGTCAGTTGCCGCGGCTTGTTCGAATGATGAGGCTGCTGATGTCAGCAGTGATGAAAACAGTGAGGATACGAAGACCGGTGATGTGGTTGTCGGTTTTGACCAGGATTTATCGACTATTGATCCTCACGGAACAAATGATGTTAACGCGATTCAAATCAGGCGTCATCTCTATCAGACGCTCGTTGCACGTGAAATTGATATGTCTCATAAACCGGGTCTTGCCTCGGAGTGGGAACAGACGGACGATACAACATGGAATTTTAAATTAGCTGAAGGCGTAACGTTTCATAATGGCTCTGAGTTTACCGCCGAGGATGTAAAGGCATCGCTTGAACGCGTGCTGGATCCAAGTATCAGTGCCCCTACTGTATTCCTTTTTGACATGATCGAAGACATTGAAGTTGTTAATGATTATGAATTAAATATTACTACTGCTTATCCGTTTGCTCCACTGCCGGATAATTTAGCGCATACAGCAGCAAGTATTATGAGTAAAGAAAGTATTGATGCTGATTATCAAAATGCTATTGATCAGTCTGAGCTCGATATGACCGCAGAAGATTATTATGAACTGAGAGATGCCGGCGGTGAAGAGTTTACAAAAATATCAGAACAGATTGCAGCGCACACAAGCACTTATCTTTCAGAAAATCCCGATGGTACAAACTACGTTAAATTTAAAGCGAGAGCTCCCGGGCAGAATATAGAGTTTGAACGCTTTGAAGATTTTGCGGGGGAAAGTAATATTGATAATCTGACATTTGTTATTATTCCAGAATCCGGTTCAATGATGGCGGAACTTGAATCCGGCGGTGTAAACATTACTACGCCTGTAGACATGGCGATGATGGACAGAGTAGAAAACAGTGACAGCACTGAATTCGTTGAAGCGGAATCGTTAAGAACGAATTACCTCGGTTTCAATACGGAACAGGAACCGTTCGATGATGTTAAAGTACGTCAGGCTATCGATTTTGCTCTAGACAGAGAAGAGTTAAAAGAAGGTATCTATAACGGACAGGCTGCGATTCCGAACAGTATGGTGTCCGCGAGCGTTTTCGGCCACGATGAAGAATTACCGGCAGTCGGACAGGATATGGAGCAGGCACAGGCAGCTCTTGCAGAATCCAGTCACGCTGACGGATTTGATGCGACGATATGGGTAAATGACAGCCAGGATTTAGTCGATTCTGCAGTGTATATCCAGGAACAGCTTAAAGAGCTCAATATCAATATCACAGTCGAACAATTTGAAATGGCGACATTTATGGAACGTTTGGGCGAGGGGCAGCATGATATGTTCCTGCTTAGTTTTACAGCATCTACGGGCGATGCGGATTACCTGCTGTCTGCGCTGACTCTGAGTTCTAACAGAGGCTTTGGCGGCAACAGAGCGTTCTATACTAATGAGGATGTTGATGTTGCCCTTGAAAGTGCGAGAAGTGCAACAGAAGACGCGGACAGACTTGAAGAATATACAAATATTCACAATATGCTCCGTGAAGATGTACCATATGCACCTCTGGTCCATCCGAATATGAGTCTCGCATATAATACTGCTCAGCTCGAAGGTGTTGAACTCGACGCAGCAGGTTATATCAGACTTGAAAACCTTACTTTTAAATAACAAAAAGACGTTATCATTTAAATTCGATAACGTCTTATTTATGGTGCTATGATTTACCATTCAGCAATGCGTACCAGTACATAATCGGCAGCATATTCTTTTTAAACTGATAAAAAATCTTCTTATCATCAGCCTGATTCAGGAAGGTTGTTTCTGTCGGCACTCTGTCATAGCCGAATTCAGCGAGAATCAGTTCACCGTATTCTGTTGCGATGGGGCATGCTGTTCGGCCGTCGTATTTATGGGTGGGTTCCTGATCATCCATACGTTCAAGCAGATTATCGACAAGAATCGGCAGCTGTTTTCTGACAGCACCGCCCATTTTCACTGTCGGCAGACTGGATGAATCGCCGAGAGAAAATACAGTTGTATATTTATTGTGCATCATCGTGTGTTTATCGACGTCTACCCAGCCTTCTTCATCCAGCAGGCCTGAGTTATTTAAAACTGACGGGCCGTGCATCGGCGGTGTGATGACAAGCGTTTCAAACGGCAGAGTATGTGTTTCACCAGTTTGGGTATTTTTGAATACCGCCTGTTTCTCCCTGCCTTTCACTTCAACCAGTTCTTCATTCAGTTTGTAGTCGATATGTTTTTCTTCCATCTGACTGATGAGGCTGTCGTTATATTTTTTCACTTCAAATATTTCTTCCCGTCCGCTTCTGAGCATTATATCGACGTTACGGTCATGATTTTTCACAAAATCATCCATCGTAAACAGCGAGTTTTCTGCTGACACGCCGCCTTTAATTTTTGATTGCGGCTTCGTGACAATGATGTTGCCGGATTTTGTATTTTTAAGTGACTGATAAGTGTATTCGACATAATCATATAAATAGTTTGTACATACACCGTTTTTACCAATAGATTCCCTGGCGCCTTTAATCGCATCGTAATTGAGTTCAATACCGAGTGCAACGATTAGAAAGTCGTAGCTGATGACAGTATCGTCCGCCGTCACTTCCCGTTTTACAGGATCGACATTCCTGACGGATGATTTGAGCCAGCGGGCTCCTTTGGGTATAACTTTTTCCATCGGTTTCCATGTGGAATCGAGTTTTTCGTCACCGCTCCCGACTAACGGCCATGCGGGCTGGAAATAATGATAATCATCAGGTTCTATAATTAAGACATTTTCTTTTAACTCTTTCTTTTTGGAGAGAATCCGGCTTGCGGTTGATATACCGCCGGTCCCTCCGCCGAGAATAACTAATTTATAATGCTTTTTCATAAGAACACCTCCGTGTTACTGGAAATATTCCCGTTTACACAGAGGTTACTCATATTATAATTTATTCTTATGATTATATTTCAGCAAGCGCCTGTTCGAGATCTTCCTGCAGGTCCTGAACATTTTCGAGGCCGATAGATAATCGGAGCAGTGTGTCGGGCGCTTTAGTTAATTCTTTTTCCACCGAAGCGCGGTGTTCGATATAGCTGTGCGTACCGCCGAGACTCGTTGCCTGAGTAAAGATTTTAACGGTATTGGCTACTTTTATTGCATCTTCAGCATTGCCTTTAACTTTAAACGACATGAGTCCGCCAAAGTCACTCATTTGTGCTGCGGCAACGTCGTGTCCTGGATGCTCAGGAAGACCAGGATGGTACACAGCTTCAACTTTGTCATGCTGATTTAAAAAGTCAGCGATGATTTTAGCGCTGGAGCAGTGCACTGACATTCTGGCGGGGAGTGTCTGAACACCGCGAAGTGCGAGCCAGCAGTCAAATGATGACGGTACCGCACCTTTTGCATGCTGCCATGTTCTTAAGTTATGAAGCATCGGGCCGTCTTCTTTCGCTACAACTGCACCGAGTAATAAGTCACTGTGACCGCCGATATATTTAGTGACTGAATGCAGTGAGAAATCAGCACCGAGCGACAGCGGATTTTGAAGTACAGGTGTTGCGGTTGTATTATCTACAACAGTTACTGCCCCTGCCTTTTTTGCGATATTAACGACCGCAGCAATATCGACAATTTTAATCTGCGGATTTGACGGTGTTTCAATCCAAATTAAACCGGCAGCTTCACTTTCAGCAGCTTCTTTTAATTCTTCCATGTTACTCATGTCTACAGTGATGATATCAAACCTTCTGCCGATATCCGTTTCATTAAGTAAAGTCAGCACGCCGAAATACATATCATCCGGCAGAATAATTCTCCGGGGCTTATCTTTTGGAAGTGCTTCAATTATTGATGAAATAGCTGCCATCCCTGAAGAAAAAGAGACACAGTCATAGCCTTCTTCAAGTGCAGTCAGACACTCTTCCAAAGAGCGGCGGTTTGGATTGTCCCCGCGGCTGTACATAAAGCCGTCGGTATAAGAGCCGTCAGCGGATCTTTCGTAAGTAGTGGACAGGTGCATCGGTGTTGTGACCGCTCCTGTAACCGGATCGACCTGTCTCCCGGCATGAATTGCTTTCGTTTCAAAACGCATATATATCCCTCTTCTTTTAAAGTTTATATGAATCAGTATACAGCTGTTACTATAAGTTATCTATAAATTCAGACAAATAAAAGAACGATAATGGACGATTGTTTATTTCTAAAAAGGGTAATTGATTAAAAACACCGGAAGGAGTTTTTTTGATGGAAATTAAAAATATCGAACCGGCAGCGATACCGGATTTTGAGCAGCAGCTGCAGCTCGAAAAGGTAAAATATTTAACGCTGTGCACAGAAGAAGGTATTATTGCGTATCTTGCAGGTATAGACAGTGAGCTGGATAATGAAATCGATGTACATTATGATTTTACGGAAGACTTCAATGAACCTGTTGCAAAACAGATGTATGCGTCATTTATGACACAGAATATCAGTGAAGATATAACGTTTAATCCGCAAAGTGAAAAAGAAGAGCAGTTTATCGAATCGTTATAAAAGTAAAAGCTCCCTTAACGGGAGCTTTTGTATTTACCAGCCAATCTCGCTTAATTCAAGTACTGTCGGAATTAACGCACCGTCGTACTCTTCTTCGATAAACTCGGCAGTGTCTGCTTCCTGGTAAAGTTCAGCAATTCTGTTATATGTTTCATTATTTGCATCTTCAGCATTTGAAGCGATGATATTTACGTAATCCGTTGCTGTATCATCTTCACGGTAAATAGAGTCGTGGATTGGGTGCAGATTCGCATCCTTCGCAATACCGTTATTAATAATGCCCAGGTCAACATCACCTAAGGCACGCGGAATCTGTGCAGGCGCAACTTCTTCAAACTGATAGTCATTCGGGTTTTCAACGACTGCACTTTCGATTGAACCCAACCCATTGTAATCTTCAACGAGTGTAATCAGGCCGGCGTCTTCCAGCAGCATCAATGCACGTCCCTGGTTAGACACGTCATTCGGAAGTGCGATTGTGCCGCCGTCCGGAATATCGGTAACATCTGTCAGTGAATCAGAGTAAATACCCATTGGTGCAAGATTCGTCGTAGCAATCGGTACTAAATCTAAATCTCTTTCTTCGATAAATTCATCAAAATACGCGACAGTCTGGAATGCGTTTAAGTCTATTTCACCGTCGGCAAGCGCCGTATTCGGCTGAACATAATCGTTAAATGTAACAATTTCTATTTCAATATCCTCTTCTGCAGCTTTTTCTGCAACGTAATCCCATACGACTGTGTCAGTCCCGCTGATGCCGATACTGACTTTCTCATTACCACCGCTGCCGCACCCTGAAAGAACGATTCCAATTAACAGTAAACTGGTAAATAAAATAACTTTTTTCATAATATATTTCCTCCTATTATTATCTTCTTCTTACAACTCTCGCAAACTTATTACCAGCTGACTGAAGGCCCTGAACCATAATAATCAGGATCACAACTGTAATCAGCATTGTGACTGTATCGAATCGCTGGTAGCCGTAAGTAATCGCTAAATCACCGATACCGCCGCCGCCGACCGTGCCGGCCATCGCCGATGCACCGACTAAGCCGATAATGGAAATCGTGAAATTCACTATCAGAGAGCCGAATGCTTCAGGCAGAACGAATTTGATAATCGTCTGCATTGGTGTCGCGCCCATAGCATCTGCAGCTTCCAGCACACCTTCATCTACTTCAAGGAGTGAACTTTCCACCAGTCTTGAAATGTACGGTCCGGCAAAGAATACCATCGGTACAATAGCAGCTTCCGTGCCGATTGATGTCCCGACGATAAACTTAGTTACAGGAATAATCGCAACGAGCAGGATGATGAACGGCAGTGAACGGAACACGTTGATGACACCGTTTAATATTGTAAAAATAATTTTATTCTCTAAAATTTGCCCGGGTCTCGTAACATATAACAGAATACCGAGCGGCAGGCCGAGTATAACGGAAAAGATAAATGAAATACTGACCATCTGAACCGTTTCTAAAAAGGCTTCGAATATTGTACTCCAGCTAACCAGCATATGTATTCACCTCGCTGTATTGAACATTGTTTTCTTCTAAATAAAGTAATGCTTTTTTGAGCTCATCATGAGAACCGTCAAACTGGACGATTAAATTTCCGAACGGCACACCCTGCAGTTCAGTAATATTGCCGAACAGTACATTGACATCCAAATCATAAAGCTTGCTGATTTGTGACAGATAAGGCTTCACTGCGAGCTTGCTGATGAAGTTTATTCTGTAAATGAACTGGCTGTTGTCCTGCTCCTGAATAAGCTCCCTGACGTAAGCCGGCAGTTCGGTCTGCATGACTGTGTTAACGAATCGTCTGCCGGTTTCTGTCTGCGGGTTTGAAAATACGTCAAAAACAGAACCGCGTTCAATGATTTTACCGTTTTCCATCACTGCGACTTTATGACAGACATCGCGGATAACGGACATTTCATGTGTAATCAGCAAAATTGTAATGTTGTACTCCTTATTTATCTTTCTCAGCAGTTCCAAAATGGACTCGGTAGTCTGCGGGTCAAGTGCAGATGTCGCTTCGTCACATAACAGAATAGAAGGATTGGTTGCAAGTGCACGGGCAATGCCGACACGCTGTTTCTGTCCGCCCGACAGCTGATCGGGATACTGTGACGCTTTATCTGACAAACCAACAAATTCAAGCAGCTCAGCAACACGTTTTTTAATTTCATTTTTAGGTGTCTTATTTAAAATTAGCGGCATCGCTACATTCGTATATATCGTTTTTGAATTTAACAGATTGAAATGCTGAAAAATCATACCGATACGTTTTTTTGTAACTCTCAGCTCTGTCGGTGCCAGTGCTGTTAAATCTTTACCGTCAACGATCACCTGTCCTGCTGACACGCTCTCCAGCTGATTGACACAGCGAATCAGCGTACTTTTACCTGCACCGCTGTATCCGACAACACCGTAAATTTCTCCGGTGTCGACTTTGAAATTAATATCATCCAATGCATGAATCGGTGCATCGCTGCCGTGATACGTTTTGTCCACATCGATAAACTCAATCATTAAAAACGCTCCTTAAACATAGTTAAATAGTAGGAATTAAAAAATGTAATAAAAATACACCAGTATATGACCGGTGTTTTTGAAAAACCCGATATACATTCTTTGTAAAAAGAAAATAACCTCTCCTTAAAATATAAGAAGAGGCCGATGTATATTCGCTCTTCTCATCTTTTAGCATGATGCTACAGGATTTGGCACAGTACATAATGTCTGTTGCCGAGATTTCATAGGGCCAGTCCCTCCATCTCTCTTGATAAGAAAGTAAGTTATTTGATTATTTAATTTAAACTAACTATATTGCAGAGCTGTACGAATGTCAATATGAAAATTGAAATTATTTCATGAAAACTACAAAACATACTGCCGAATACTGTCCATGACAGAGGTTATATAACTATTTTCATGAGGTACAAAATTATTTTTACTGACAGACTTTCCGTTAATCACTACTGATGCGAGTTCTTCAGACCAAATCTTTTCAAACTCTGAGCGTTCTATTTTAACAATGCCAGATACTTCTTTATCCTGAAAAACATAATCAGGTTTTGTACCGGCAGGAATTCTGTATATAAAGATATGACACAATTCTCTGTCGATAAAATCACCGATAATAATCTCGTCAGATATCATGCCTGCATACATTAAATCATCGAGATTCAGACTGATACCGAGTTCTTCCTTAATTTCCCGGACACCGTCTTCAACACTCTCTTCGGAAGTGAGGTGTCCTGCTGCTGTAATATC
>CANRKV010000065.1 GCA_947631305.1 uncultured Jeotgalicoccus sp. | reverse complement strand
ACGACAACGTTTAACACCCCGTTACCTTCATTATATTAAAGTTCTGCATCCTTATATAGGGGAAAATAAAAACGCACCTGACTCCTTGGGGAAAAGCATAAGTGTGAGACTGCAGGCTCACGCTATGCCCCAGGAAAGCAGGTGCGTTTTATTAATTTACATTTTTTCCGGTGCTGATACGTCGATCAGGCGGAGTGCATTTTCCAATGTCTGGCGCACAGCTTCAATCATTAACATATAAGCGCGTGTTTTATCGGCATTTTCACCGAGTACTTTTTCCGCGTTATAGAATTTGTGGAAGCTTGCCGCTAAATCGTGGATGTAGTTCGGGATGCGCTGTGTTGCGCGTGCTTCCGCTGCGCCTTTAACGATATTCGGGAATTCCAGAACTTTTTTAAGCAGCTCAAGCGCTTGCTCGTTTTCAATAATATCGACCGGATTCTCCGTATCGATTTCAAAGCCCTGTTCTTTAGCCTGGCGTAAGATACTGCAGATTCTCGCGTGCGCATATTGTGCATAGTACACAGGGTTGTCGCTTGATTCACTGCGTGCAAGGTCTAAATCGAAGTCGAAGTGAGTGTCCGTCGAACGCATAATCATGAAGTAACGTGCTGCGTCCACGCCAATCATATCAATCAGGTCACGCAGTGTTACTGCCTTGCCTGTACGCTTACTCATCTTCACTTCTTCGCCGTTTTCAATTAAACGTACGAGCTGCATAATCTGAATTTCAAGTTTTTCAGGGCTCTCACCTAAAGCACCTAAAGATGCTTTCAGACGGTTAATATAACCGTGGTGATCCGCGCCGAATAAGTTAATCAGCTTGTCGAAGCCGCGTTCCACTTTGTCGTAGTGGTATGCAATGTCCGGCATTAAGTAAGTCAGCGTGCCGTCGCTTTTCACGAGTACGCGGTCTTTATCGTCTTTAAAGTCTGTCGTACGCAACCACGTCGCATCGTCCGCTTCAAATACATAGCCGTTATCTTTCATCTTCGTCATCGCTTCATCGATTTCGCCGCTTTCATACAGCGCCGTTTCGCTGAACCAGCTGTCAAAATTGATGCGGAATTCTGCAAGATCCGCTTTCAGTTTACGCATTTCGTATTCAACTCCAAGATCACGGAATTTAGAAATACGTTCTGCTTCTTCGAGGTCTTTATATTCAGGGTGCTCAGACGCCAATTTCTCGCCGATCACTTTAATATCTTTACCGTTATAGCCGTCTTCAGGCATTTTCAGCTCTTCACCGAGCGCTTCAAAGAAACGTGCTTCAATCGATTTCGCAAGGTTGTTGATCTGGTTGCCGGCATCGTTAATATAATATTCACGCGTTACATCGTAGCCCGCAAAGTCTAAAATATTCGACAAAGTTGCGCCGACAGATGCGTTTCTCGCATGTCCGATGTGCAGGTCACCCGTCGGGTTCGCACTCACAAATTCAATCAGAACTTTTTCAGCCGTTTCACGCTCTGTGCGCCCGTAATTTCCTTTCTTGTCGAGGACAGTGTAAATCACGTTAGCGAGTTCCGCTGTCTTCATTTTAAAGTTGATAAAACCCGGTCCCGCGATGCTGATTTCCTGAATGCTTGCTGCTTCTTTATCGATGTTATCGATAATCGCCTGTGCGATATCGCGGGGGTTTTTACGTGCAAGCTTCGTTAAGGTCATTGCTGCATTCGTTGAGAAGTCTCCGTTATTTTTATCTTTCGGTACTTCAACTTTAACTTCAGGAATTTCTTCTACTATGTCCGCTTTTTTAATCGCGGCTTCAATTGCTTCTTTTAACTGCTGTTTTAAGTTCATAATTAAATCCTCTCCAACGTGTATTTATATTTGCCGAGCAGCGCGCCGCTTTCAAATAAATCATATTTAATCTGCAGTGTCCCGTCGCCGGTTGTAAGTTCGTGTGTCACTATTTCAAAGTGGTGTCTGCCTGCCGGAGAGTCGTAAAACGTATCCGTCTTCACACCTTCTTCAAAGTGGAAATTCATATTGATAATGCCGCGCCGCTGGAGTTTAACGAAGTTGTCTCCAAGCCGCACCGTTACATTTAATTCATAGTCATCGAGCGCTTCAGTATAGCGCAAATAAGTATCCCCTTTTTCCAGTTCGGATACCTGCAGTTTCTGTTCGTATTTTGTCTCTTCACCGTGCATGAACACCAGTTGAGTTAAGTTACATTCATGTGTTATTGTTTCGGTCATTTTTATCACCTTCAGTATCGTAAATTATATCATAACAGGAGCATCATTGGTCTGATGAAAAATAAAAAAGGCAGGGCAATATGCCCCGCCTTTATGTCCTAGTTATATGTCTATAACTACTCTTTATTTTATCCATAGATTCACTATTGTGCAATGTCTAATCCAAAAGACACAAAAAAGACATATTTATTATTTACTTATTTATCAAATGCTTCCTGCATCTCTTGTGAAATATTCCACATTTCTTCGTTATGGTTCATCATAAACTGTTTCAGTGTTTCTTTTGAACGTTCATCGAGCGTGTCGAGCTTAATGCGCCCCTTCATTGCGTCGTCTAAACTGTTCACGTGTTCGTGCATCATTTTATAGCCGCGGCGTTTTTCTTTGTTCACCATTAAGTAGCATGCAGCGACCCCGTTATAAATTGGTCCTGCTTCTGCGCGTTCCACAGCAATCCAGACCAGGAAATATTCTTTCGCATCCGGCCCCATCGCTTCTTCTTTATCTTTAATCCATTTTACACGTTTTTCAACTTCGGCTTTACCATGCAGGCCGCCGATATCGAGTTTCGCTTCCTGCGTTTCGATATTAATATAGACAGGTGCGATATTCTCAAGGCTTATCGAACCGAAGTTCTGCCCTCTGTGTCCGTCGAGCGGGTCGTTTTTAATAATATTAAACTGGAATCCCGGTTTCTTTTTTGGTTGTTCTTCAGACAATTTTATACCTCCTAATCGAGTTCATTCAATAAATTGATAATTTCTGCTTTGACGCTTAAATCTTTAATCGCCAATATCTTTTCTTTCGGATAATACAATCTTGAACCTAGACGGTGAATGCCGGTAATTGAATTAATAATTGCCGACTGGGAACTGATTTCCCTGATGTCGCCGTTCGGACGCAGCAGATGAATCGGTCTGCGGTTTCTGTTCTGACCCGGTCTGTCGTAATCATACGGCAGATCTGAATAGCTGTCGCTGAAAACGTAATAATCCGGGTCTATGCCTGCTTTTCTGTATAATTCGTTCAGTTCCGTAATCGTAATAATCGAGCCGTCAAACGGTAAATATTTAAATAGATCTCTGTTTACAAAACGGCCGGCAAGGTCGCTTAATATCTCGTCTGCTTCATTTACCCATTCCTGCAGATAAAAATTCACGACCATTTCGTCAAGTCTGAGGTAATCGTGGACGGTGACATTCTCATTAAAAAACGGCATGAAATATGTCGGCTGCTGTTTAAAACTGTAATCTGATTTATACAGTGCTTTCGCCCGCTGCATTACCAGGTTCAGCATAACTTCCCCGCCGCGCGATACCGGGTGGAAATAAACCTGCCAGTACATCTGATAGCGGCTCATCAAGTAATCTTCCACCGCGTGCATGCCGCTTTCTTTAATCAGCACTTCATCTTTTGACGGACGCATCACACGGAGTATACGCTCCATATCGAAATTGCCGTAGCTGACGCCTGTATAAAAAGAATCCCGCTGCAGATAGTCCATACGATCCGCATCGATCTGACTTGAAATCATACTGATAACCAGTTTATTCGGATGCGTCTTGTTGATAACTTCCGCGACCTCACGCGGAAAATCCGGTGACACTCTTGATAATACTTCGTTCACTTCAGTGTCTTCCAGTATAATTTTCTTCGTATATTCTTCATGGTCTGTATGGAATATATCTTCAAATGTATGAGAAAACGGTCCGTGCCCAAGGTCGTGCAGCAATGCCGCTGACAAAGCTAAAAGACGGTCGTTATTGTCCCATTCCGGGTACTCTTCAAAATTCTCAATCATCCGGCGGACGATTTCATATACACCGAGCGAATGATTAAAGCGCGAATGCTCCGCACTGTGGAATGCCAAATATAACGTGCCGAGCTGTTTTATTCTGCGGAGCCGCTGAAATTCTTTCGTTTTCACGAGATCCCAGATGACCTGGTCGCGGACGTGAACATACCGGTGGACCGGATCTTTAAAGACTTTTTCTTCCTGTAATTGTTTCCTGCTGTAGTCACTCATCATCACGCTGTTACGCCTCCCTTAACACCCCAATAATATCATAAAACGGCCGGCTAAGCCGACCGTTTAGTTTAGTTGCCGCTATTTGATTGTGCACCGTTTTTACCGACCATTAACATGTAAAAAATCCCTGCTAAAAGTATCGGCACAATAAGCCACAAATACATTCCTCCGTAGCCGACAAACGGTATTATTAATCCTAAAAACACCGGCCCGAAACCAAGCCCGATTTCTAAAATAATAAAGAACGTCGATGTGGCAAGACCGACATTTTCTTTCGGCGCCACATTAACACAAATAATCTGCGCTGCCGACTGGAAGTTGCCGAAACCGAGTCCGATAATAAATCCGGCAATTAAAATGATGATGCCTGTCGATGCGCTGCCAAGCAGGAAAAATCCGATTGCCATCAGGATAAATGTCGGGTAAATAACAACGTTGGGTCCTTTCTGATCAATAATACGTCCTGTAAATGGACGGGTTGCCAGCACCGCCGCCGCATAGACGATAAAGAAAAAGCTCGCTGCTGTAACAACGTCGATTTCAATGGCGTACGTATTTAGAAATGACAGCACACTTGAATATGCAAGCCCCATTAAGAAAATCGGCATAAGCATTTTGAGTGAATTTTTCTCAATCAGCACGAATTTTTTCGGTTTCACTGCCGTCTCTTTCGTCACGTTATTAATTTTTATAAGCGGAATCATTAAAACTACGGCCAGCATTAAAATACCGACATAAATTAACATCGTTTCAAATGAAATCTGTTCGAGCAGCAGAAACGCGATAAACGGACCGACCGCACTCGCAACAACCATGCTTAAACTGAAATAGCTGATCCCTTCTCCGCGGCGTTCTTCAGGTACGGATATTACCGCCAGCGTATTCAGCGCTGTACTGATCATCCCTGTTGCGATACCGTTTAACAGCCGTGTAACAATTAAAAATGTTAAACCGAAGTCAAAGAAATATAGAATATAAGTTAAAAAGTAAAGTGCTGTTCCGCCGAGCATAATTTTACGGGCGCCCAGATGATTTATCTGATAGCCTGTCACCCCGCGTCCAATGAGTACACCAACGATAAATACGCTGGCTACAAATCCGGCAATGCTCGGATTCACCTCGTATTTTTCAATCGCATAGTTTCCGACTGTTACTAATGTTGAGTACATTGCCCCCATTAAAATAAAATGAAAGGCAAAAATTGCTATAAATTCTTTAGTCCATATTTTAGGCGCATAAGAACTTGTCGACATACTATTCCTTCTTTCATAAAAATTAAAAAACCAGTATTAAATATATACTGGTCAGTCAAAAGTTACGTATTTTTTATTACGTTCTTTAATGTTTCCGAGGAACTGTTCATACTGAGCCTGCTGCTCATCGTTCAGTACCGGATAATCCGTTAATTCTGCACCCATATTGCGCAGTGCCTTCAATGAGCGTTCTTCAACATCTTCGATTGAAAAATCAGCACCGAGCAGTTCGTTTAACGATGCCATATGATCGGGATTAATTACCGGATACGTGAATTTCGCACTGTCTTTGGCATGTGCATCACGGTAAAAGTCCTGCATCATTAGCGCACGTTCCGAGCCTGAGCCTGTAACAGATAGGTATATCTGCACCGCAACACCGTCTTTAATGCGGCGCTGTGAAATTCCTGCAAACTTTTTACCGCCGATGCTTAAATCATAAGTACCGGGACAGTAGCTTGCTGAAATTTCATACGCTTCGATTTTTCCTTCCGGAAACATTTTTGTCACTAACTCTGTCATTATATCATAGCCGTTTTCTATATACTGGAAATCTGCTTTTGGCAGTATCAAAGAGATATTCAGTACACCTTCATCCAGCACAACACCTAAACCTCCGCTGTTGCGCACGATATAATCAAAGCCTGCATCTGAAATATAGTCGAGTCCGTAAGACAATTTCGGCAGTCTCGCATCCTGAAGTCCTAATATAATATAAGGCGAATGCACCCAAAAACGTACTTTAGGCACATTATCTTCACTGATCTGATGCTGCAGAAAGTCATCAAAGGCAAATGATTCAAACGGGTCTTCCGTCCGCATTCTGCCGATAACTTCCATCGGACCGTTAAAAAATTCAGCTGTCATGACGATTCGCCATTACCTGTGTTGCTGTAAATAATGCCAGGTTATACACTTCTTCCGTCGTCGTCCCGCGTGACAGATCATTAACCGGTTTGTTCAAGCCCTGCAGAATTGGTCCGTAAGCTTCAAAACCGCCTAGACGCTGGGCAATTTTATAGCCGATGTTACCTGCTTCAAGAGATGGGAAGATAAAGACATTCGCATTCCCTTCAAGTGGTGAATTCGGAGATTTCTTCTCTGCTACACCGGGAACGAATGCCGCATCAAACTGCAGTTCGCCGTCGATCAGTGTATCCGGAAGTTTATCCTGTGCGTACTCAGTTGCTAAACGGACTTTCTCCGCTTCTTCTGTTTTCGCAGATCCTTTTGAAGAAAAGCTCAAGAGCGCAACGCGCGGTGTAATACCGAAACTCATCGTCGTCTTCGCCGTTTCAACCGCAACTTCCGAAAGCTCTTCAGCAGTCAGTGTCGGGTTAATCGCACAATCTCCCATTACATACAGTTCGTCGCCACGGCGCATAAAGAAAATGCCGCTCGTTTTCGACACGCCTTCTTTTGTTTTAATAATCTGCAGTGCCGGGCGCACCGTATCCGGTGTTGAGTGCATTGCGCCTGACACCATGCCGTCAGCATAACCTGTATGTACAAGCATCGTTCCGAAATAGTTTATATTTTGTATAATATCTTCAGCCTGTTCAAGCGTCACTTTGCCCTGTCTTACTTCACAAAATTTCTCGGCAAGCTGTGCACTTAACTCAGACGTTTTTGGATTTAAAATTTCCAAACCTTCTATATCAATGTTTTCCTCTGCGGCAATTTTATTAAGCTCGTCAGCGTCTCCGAGAACAATCGGATGCACGTAGCTGTTTTCTAAATGACCTGCTGCTGCAGTCAGGATTCTTTTATCTGTACCTTCTGGAAATACAATCCTGATATTTTCACCATTTAAATTATTTTTAAGATCTTTAATGAATTTACTCATTATATCCTCCTTGGCTACTATACTTTAAGTATATTATACGTGTTTTGTCACATCTTTTAAACAGAATCTCTTGTTAAAACGTTTTCCATTGGTCTAGAATAGAAGTAATGACTTAATAAGGAGAGACTGAGATGAGTGAACCGGTAAGTACAATAGATGGCTGGTACAGCTTACACCTGCTTTACAGCGTGGACTGGGCAGGTTTACGTGTACTGGACAATGATGAAAGAAATGCGCTGACAGATGAACTGCAGGCATTTTTAAACAGACAGGAAGAAGTGCATGAAAAACACGAAGGTGACTATGCATTCTATAATATCATGGGACATAAAGCAGACATTATCATCTGGCTGCTCCGCCCGACAGCAGACGAGCTGATTAAGCTTGAACTTGAAATCAGCAAGCTCAGAATTGCGGACTTCTTAATTCCAACTTACTCATACGTATCAATTATCGAGATGAGCAGCTACTTAGGCGGAAACAAGACTCCTGAAGAGATGATGGAGATTCCTCACATTCAGCAGAGATTATATCCTTCACTGGAAAAATCTAAATACATCTGTTTCTACCCGATGGATAAAAAACGCGATCTTGATGATAACTGGTACATGCTGCCGATGGAAGAACGCAAGCAGTTAATGCGCGACCACGGCATGATCGGCCGCAAATATGCAGGCAAAATCAAGCAGTACATCACAGGCTCACAGGGCTTGGACAAATACGAGTGGGCAGTTACATTATTATCAGATGACATGCTCGAATTCAAAAAAATTATCTACGAAATGAGATTCGATGAAACAAGTGCACGCTACGGCGTCTTCGGCGACTTCTATGTCGGCGGACACATTCCGAACGATGCGATTGCTGATTACTTCGGATAATATATATTAAGCTGGACGGTTCCCTTTAAAAGGAATCGTCTTTTTTGCGGGATTGCAG
>CANRKV010000064.1 GCA_947631305.1 uncultured Jeotgalicoccus sp. | reverse complement strand
AGTGAGTTAAATTCAGTACATCCAGCGTTGCAGATATGAGAGAGTTCCGCGCATCAATATCATTACCATGCTTTTTGGCCTGGAGAATTTCACCGTTATGCATATACTTGCCATTATACCGGTCAGGAAATTCTACAGCCTTCACTGTTGATAAACTGCCCTCAACAGGTGACAGGAAAAACGGATCCAGTGCTTTATAAACCATATTACCGAAGCGTTCATTTTTCGGTGTTTTACCTAGATTAGTCGATACTGCTCCCGGATGTACAGCGGTCGTTTTCAATCCCTGTTCATGGTATGCATCATAAAGTGCCTGCATTAAATACAAAGTCCCGAGTTTCGACTTGCCATAACTCGTTATGGGATTAAATTTACTGCGTTTAAAATGCGGTGGAGTTAATGGAGAAAATTTATAACCGTTCGATGACACGACAACGATTTGTTTTACTTTGCTGTTAAGTACTAAGGAAAGCAGCAGATGAGTCAAATAGAAATGACCGATATAGTTCGTTCCCATCATCATTTCAAAACCGTCTTTAGTCTCTTGTCTCGATAAAGAAACCACACCCGCATTTAACACGAGATGATTAATTGAGTCATACTTCTCTTTCATTTCAGCTGCCGCTTTTTCAATGGATGAAAGTTCGCTTAAATCACAGTGAATTAAATCCACATGTACTGCCGACTGCGCTTCTATTTCATTTTTTAAGACTTCACCTTTATTTAAATTCCGGACTAAAAGTACAATCCGGTCAACTCTCTCAGCTAATTCTAACGCTGTTGCTCTCCCGATGCCGGAAGTCGGTCCTGTAATTGCCAATATATTTTCGCTCATTGAACCACCATTTTCTGTAAGTTTGATTATTAATATCTTACCCTTATTTATAATAATAGATGTTTCTGACGACAGGTAAAGAAAAAACCTTCTGACTTAGCTGTCAGAAGGTTCTACTATAAATTTATCGAAATTATTTTCTTTTTTATTGCCAATAACTGTAATCAGTATAAATGCTAATAGATAAATCACAAGAAGTATAATCATCGTATAGTTATGATTTTGTGTGGTGTCATAAATAAAGCCGATAACAAACGGGAATAGTCCGCCGATAATACAGCCGCCTGTCTGCATCATCGCAGTCCAGGAGTTCGCTCCGTTTGCTGTCAGTGTTTCATCAAGCGGCAGCATTAACGCTGCAGAGTATAAGCCGCCGAGCGGAATACCCATCATAAATGCTCCAATCCACATTAATGTGTGATCTCCAGTCCAGAACAATAATGTCGCAGCAGTTCCTGCCGCGAGGATAAAATAGATCCAGTTTCTTCGTGCCGGATATTTCTCCATCATTATTGGCAGTAAGAGGTTAAATATAACCTGTACGGACATGACTGCACTTAACAGCATACCGCCCTGAATCATTGTCATACCATTTTCGACTGACATTGGTACAAGCCATGTAATTGTCGAGAAGTATAAAGCAGCCTGCAGTGCATAAAACAGCATGAACAAATACGGTTTAAGCTGTTTCCATGGAGATGGAAACTTATATTTAACTTCAGAAACTTCCTGTTTAGGCAGTTTACTATTGTCTCCAGTTTTCAAGACGAAGGCAACGACCAGTACACCGAATAATGCGAAAGCTGACCAGATTGCCAGTGCAAACATAAATGAATCGGACACTTCAAAAAATATACCTGTAAAAGCAGCACTTGCTGCAGATCCCATACTCATAAAGAATGTTGAAATTCCGATAGCGATAGCCGCGTGTCCCGGGAAATGCTTCTTAATGACAGAAGACATTGTCGGACCGAGTACCGCAATCGCAAGACCGATTAGAAATGCAGTGATAAGCAGTGTTGAGAAGCCTGGTAAGAAACCGCGCAGTGCTGTCGCAATACCTAACACTGACAGCATAAGTATTAAAGTGAATTTAGAACCGTACTTTTTATTAAGAACAGTAGCGAGTGATGCAAAAATTCCCATACATAAAACGGGAACAGTAGTCAGAAGACTGGCCTGTGCATTGGACAGAGACAGTGACGTGCGGATTGTGTCCATAAGCGGACCGACGGATGTAATTCCTAAACGGAGGTTAACGGAAATTGCAGCAATGACGAAAAGCAGCATGAAAGTATTCTTATTATAAATTTTGTTCAAATCTTATCCCCCAGTATTTCCTGTTATTCATATCTTTATACTTATGATAGCATTGGAAGTGATATACATAAAATATTGATTGAATTGGTTTTACTTACTTTTATCATATACATGAGGTGAAAACATGGACATTCGTCAATTGCGGTACTTTATAGTCATTGCAGAAGAAAAGCAGGTATCAGCAGCAGCGAAGAAACTTTTTATGTCGCAACCACCATTAAGCCAGCAGCTGAAAAATATGGAACAGTCACTCGGTGAAACATTGTTTGAGCGAAGCGGAAAGTTTTTAGAACTGACAGAAGCGGGTAAAACATTATATAAATACGCCATTCAAATTACGCAGATGATGGAAGAAGCGAAAAGCGAAGTCGCAGACGTCGGTGCCGGCATGGACGGCAGACTGTCTGTTGGTATTAACACTTTTTCATTATCCAATCTGAATGAAGTGTTCCATGAGTTCAGAAGCAGGTTCCCGAAAATTAAATACAAAATCCAGCAGAATGAATCATCGCTCTTATGCTATTTATTAAAGATGCGGGAAATAGAACTGGCAATCGTCAGACTGCCATTGGAGATTAACGACTTTACACTGCAGCACTTGTACAGTGAACCATTTTACGTTGTAACTTCAAAGGATAGGAAGCTGTTTAAAGGCGATGCCACGCTGAAAGAAATCAGTAAGTATCCGCTCGTGCTTCCGAGTATAGAAGGATTGGGAGTATATTATTCAATACATGAAGCATTTTCAAAAGCGAAAATACAGCCGGATGTCATTGCAGAATTCTCTGACTTAAAACTGATGATGGAACTCGTTTCGACTAATTTCGGAATATCAATCGTGCCGGAATCACTCCTTCATCTATATAGTGAATATCCGGTAAACGTTCATAAAATCTCAGAATCAGAACGCTTGTCAGGAGACGTCGGTTTAATCTGGCTGAAAGACCACAGACTGTCAAAAGCAGCGCAGAACTTTACGGATATGCTGACAGCAGCTGTAAAAGAGAAACCGGTAATAGAAAGAGGTGGAGACTCGTGAAAAAAGTTATTAAGGAAGTTGCGAAGCTGATCAGAAGAAAAGACGTTGAGAAAGATAAGGCATACAATAAGAATATTAATCAGGAAAAAGTAAACAGAAATATTGAAGCGGCAAAAGAAAGACTGGAAGACCCGAACCTCACAATGTGTCAACGCCAGGAATACCAGAAAGCATTGGATGGACTGGAGAAGTATAAAAAAGAATAATTAATCAGAGAGAAGGATATAAACGTGCTGAACAGCTTTAACAGCAAAATTCAGACGCTGATGCCGGTATTAACTCCGCTGTGTGTTGTTACCGGAGTGATATTTCACGATATCGGCGGTCAGTTATTATTTTTAGTACCGTTTCTCTTTGCCTTTATGACATTTGCAGGCAGTTTAAGCATGAGATTCAGTGATGTGAAAGTATTTAAAAAACATCCAGGCGCAATACTGTTCAGCATTTTGTTTTTACATATTTTAATGCCGGTCTGGGCATATTTTTTATCATCAATCATTTTTGATAATCAGCTGCTCATCATAGGTTTTGTTATCTCAGTTGCAGTTCCAACAGGGGTCACCAGCATTATCTGGATCAGTATATGCAGAGGAAACTTTCCTCTCGGACTGGCTATTATATTAATCGACACCTTATTGGCACCATTTATATTGCCAATCATCCTGCATGCATTAGCAGGTGAAGCCGTTACGATTGATACCACGTCAATTATCTTTGATTTACTGTGGATGATTGTACTGCCGTCGATACTTGGTATGGTCTTTAATGAATTAAGAAGAGGAAATACGAAAGAACTGGGACGGGTTCTTGCACCGTTCTCAAAGCTGAGCTTGTTTGGTATTGTCATTATTAACAGCAGTGCAGTTGCACCGTTTCTAACAGACCTTACGTGGGAACTGCTCGGCATTATACTTTTCGTCTTTATACTTGCGGGCTCAGGCTATGGACTTGCTCTCGTACTCGGGCATCTCTTGTTCAAAAACACAGAGACGGTAACCTCACTCGTCTTTTTAGGCGGCATGCGGAATATCGCAGTCGGTACGATTATCGCAGTCACATATTTCCCAGCGAAAGTTGTTATGCCGGTCGTTTTCGGCATGCTGTTCCAGCAAGTACTCGCATCATTGTATGCTAAAGTTGTGGGGAAATATCAAGTGAAGTATGAAGTGTAATTAATTAGAAGGAGATGACTTAATGATTACTTTAATCAAGAATGCTGAAGTGTATGCACCAGCAGGTTTAGGCAGACAATCTATACTGCTGCTCAATGATAAGATTGCGAAAATTGGAGATATTAATGAGGAATCAATTGCCGGAGTCGGTGTGAAATATAAAATCATCGATGTGGAAGGCGCAATAGTAACACCGGGCTTTATCGACCCGCATGTTCATCTGCTGGGAGGCGGGGGAGAAGGGGGATTTGCAACGCGTACTCCGGAAATTCAGCTCAGTGATTTGCTTCAATCCGGTATTACATCAGTGGCAGGATTACTGGGAACTGACGGCACAACACGCCATTTAAGTTCACTGCTGGCTAAAGCAAAAGGACTCGAAATTGAAGGCATTTCTACATATATTTATACGGGGAATTACGATGTTCCAACGCCGACGATTACAGGCAATGTTAAAGAAGATGCAATATTAATCGATAAAGTCATCGGGACTGCTGAAATTGCCATTGCAGACTCCCGCTCAGGACAGCCGAGTGTCCATGAGCTCGCGAAAATTGTCGGGCAAACAAGAGTCGGCGGCATGCTGAGCGGTAAAGCGGGCATCACTCATTTTCATACAGGTCCGGGGAAAGCCTACTTATCGATACTTCACCAAATGCTGGATGAATATGAGCTGCCGGCATCAAACCTGCATGTGACTCACGTAACACGCAGTAAAGAATTATTCGATGATGCGATTAAGCTCGCAGAACGTGGTGCATTTATCGATATTACTGCAGATGAAGAAACTTTTGAATGGATTTCATATTATAAAAAGAACAACGGTGATATGTCGAAATTGACAATCTCATCAGACGGCAACGGGAGCTTGCCGGAATTTGATGCTGAAGGAGAACTGCTTGGCTTAGGAGTCGCAAGTACACGGACGTTGTTTGAACAAATTGTTAAGACTATTGAAGCTGGAGATTTAACTGTGGAAGAAGTATTAAGACTTGTCACAACCAATACTGCTGAAGCTTTAAAACTGGAAAATAAAGGTGTTATTGAAGAAGGCAGAGATGCAGACCTGCTTGTTCTGTCCAAAGACACATTTGAAATAGAGCATGTCATCGCCAAGGGACAGCACATGGTTGAAGACGGTAAAGTCATTGTGAAAGGGACGTTTGAATAAAAAAACTGGGACATAAATATCTCTAAAATAAATAATCCGTACGTTAGCTTTCCTGGGGCATCGCGTAAGCCTGTAGTCTTACGCTGATGCTATTCCCCAAGGAGTCTACCGTACGGATTTTATCTATATTTCATAGAATATAATACATTATCTGGACTTTTTTCCAGCCTCTTAATAATTTATAAGTTTATTTTATCTGTAAACCATTCCACCGTCAGTTAAAATAGCCTGTCCGGTAATATAACCTGAATCTTCAGAGGCTAAGAAAGCAACTAAGTTTGCAACATCTGTTGGTTCCTGTGTACGACCTAATGAGATAGATGAGGCATATTGCTCTAATGCTTCACCTTTCTTAGTACCTAATACTTCCATGAATTTTTCATCCAGTCGATCCCACATGCCTGTTGCTGCGATACCTGGACAATAAGCATTAACTGTAATTTTATCTTTGGCCAATTCTTTTGAAGCAACTTGAGTCAGTCCGCGAACTGCGAATTTAGACGCACTGTACGTTGCTAAGAAATCAAAACCTTCATGACCAGCAATACTTGAGGCATTAATAATAGTACCGCCATGACCTTGTTTTTTCAATTGTTTAGCAGCTGCCTGAATTCCAAACAATACACCTTTCACATTAATATCTAATACTAAATCAACGTTCTTCGGATCAATGTCCGTCATTTGTTCAACTTCACCTTCGACTCCTGCATTGTTAATATAGACATCTAATTTACCAAATGTGTCTACCGCATGTTTTACTAAATTAACATGGTCTTCCTGTTTTGAGACATCGGCCGGAAAAGCAGTTACATCATAGTCTTTCCCTTTTAATTCATCGAAAGTTTCGTTTAAAACTTCCTCATTTATATCACTTAAGACCACTTTGTAACCCTGTTCTCCTAATTTTTCTGCAATTCCTTTTCCTAACCCTTGTGCGGAACCAGTAATTACTGCCACTCTATCTAGTGCCATGTATAAATTCCTCCATATACTAATATATTTTCGTTTCCTTATATTTATACTTCCTTTAAGGAAGCTTCTTCAAACAATAATAATTAGAAAACTTAGTATATTTAACAATAAATATTACATTCTAAACAATAAAAATTTAAAAAGGCAAAATCAATCTGAATAATAACAGAATAATTAGAATTTTATCATCTTCAGAGTATAATAGAAGACAAGGAGATGATGACATGAAGAATCAAGATTTTAAACAGACTGTTTACGTCGATCAGTTCACTAACGGTACTTTAGATCCAAGCGAAGAAATGTCATTCCACGTTAAGAACAACGGTAACATTGTTGCGAATACTGCACCCGGGTGCTGGGGACCGATGATTACGCCGGAACTGAAGGGCGGTCACGAAGTAACAAAACCTGTCTACGTTGAAGGTGCTGAAGCTGGCGATGCGATTGCGATTAAAATTAATTCAATCAGAGTCACATCAACAGCTACGGCGTCGGGGCACGATATGCCGATGGACGGACGATTTAATGGAGATCCTTTTGTCGCAGGTGTCTGTCCAAACTGCGGAGCGAAGAATCCGAAAACTGTCATTAAAGGTATTGGCCAAGGTGCAATCAGATGTGCAGAATGTGATGAAGATGTTACACCGTTTACTTTTACGAATGCTTATACAATGGCGTTTAACGAAGAAAAATCACTGGGTATTACTCTTGGTAAAGAAGCAGCAGAAAAAATTGCAAAAGATGCTAAAGGGTATATGAATACACCGGAAAACTCAATTCAAAATCCGGTTGTAACATTTGCACCACATGATATTGTCGGTGCAGTGGCTCGGGTCATTCCATTTTTAGGACAGCTGGGTACAGTACCTAAAAGTGCGTTTCCGGATTCACATAATGCCGGAGACTTTGGTCAATTTTTAATTAATGCACCTCACGAATATGCGAAAACAGTTGAAGAACTCGAAGACAGAACCGATGGTCATATGGATATCAACAGAGTAAGAGAAGGCGCAATAATTTTGTGTCCTGTTAAAGTCCCAGGCGGTGGTGTGTATTTAGGAGATATGCACGCAATGCAGGGGAACGGTGAGATTGCAGGACATACGACAGATGTTGCAGGAATTGTTGATTTGAATGTCAAAGTCATAAAAGGCTTAAATATCGACGGGCCGATACTTCTGCCGATAGAAGAAGATTTACCGCCTGTTGCTAAACCATTTACAGAAGCAGAAATCGATAAAGCTAAAAAACTTGCTGCAGAATGGAATATAGATAAACTCGAGGCATCATATCCGTTATCATTCGTTGGAACAGGTGCAGCATTGAATGAAGCGACAATGAACGGACTGGACAGAGCAGCTAATTTCCTAGGAATAGAACTTACAGAAGTAATGAACAGAGCAACGATTACCGGTTCGATTGATATTGGCAGAAGCCCGGGCGTAGTCACAGTAACATTCTTAGTTCCGATGACGATGCTGGAAAAAGTGAAACTGGATAAGATTGCAGAAAATCATTATAGCTGATTTGTTAAGTAAAAAGCTGGGATATCATAATTGATACCTCAGCTTTTTACTAGATGTAATGCTAGAATAGATGTGTATAAAGGAGAGAAACTATGGAATTAGTAAAATATAATTCGCAATATGACAATCTCATCAATGATTATTATTTACCTGAAGAGCAGCTATACTACAGTGCAATGCCTGCAGAAGCTGTTGAGATTTCCAAAAAAAATAACGACAGGCATACCATACTCGGTATGGATGATGGCGAATTGGTTACGTTCTTTATCCTCCATGAAAATGAAGCGGTGAAGTCATTTTC
>CANRKV010000063.1 GCA_947631305.1 uncultured Jeotgalicoccus sp. | reverse complement strand
TCCTCGATATTAACGAGCATGTTTTCAAACATTTGAATACCTTCGTTCTGGTATTCACGTAGCGGGTTAATCTGGCCGTAAGAACGGAGGTGAATACCAGTTCTCAGCTGGTCCATGCTGTCTATGTGCTCAACCCACTTCTGGTCCATCGTGCGGAGCATCATCATACGTTCGAATAAACGCATTTTTTCTTCGCCGAGTGTTTCTTCTTTCTCTGCAAGATGAGCTTTTACTTTATCCATAACAATCGTATAGATTTCTTCAGAGCCTCTGCCGCGGATTTCATCCACACTGATTTCGTCTTCCGGCAGATACATATCCGTCAGAGTTTTAACATACTGGTCATAATCGATATCTTCTTCAGTATCAAGATCATAAAACTCAACTGTACGCTGCACAGAGCGTTCAAGCATGTCGTTTAACAGCTCTGATACATCATCGTGGTCGATAATCTCATCGCGTTCACCGTAAATAATTTCACGCTGTTTGCGCAGTACTTCATCATATTCAAGCAGTCGTTTACGCGCATCGAAGTTATTTCCTTCAACGCGTTTCTGTGATGATTCCACACCGCGTGAAATCATTTTGCTCGTCAGTTCTTCTTCACTCATGCCCATGCGTTCCATAATGCCCTGAATTCTTTCAGAACCGAAACGGCGCATTAAATCATCTTCAAGCGACAGGTAGAAAGTACTTTCACCAACGTCACCCTGACGTCCGGAACGCCCGCGGAGCTGGTCATCAATACGTCGTGATTCGTGACGCTCCGTACCAATTACCGCAAGTCCGCCGATATCCTTAACACCTTCGCCGAGTTTAATATCCGTACCGCGTCCGGCCATATTTGTCGCAATAGTAACCGCGCCTTTTTTACCGGCTTCTTTAATAATTTCCGCTTCACGCCCGTGGTTTTTAGCGTTCAATACGTTATGGCGTATGCCGTGTTTTCTCAGCAGATTTGAAATCAGTTCACTCGTTTCAACCGCCACAGTACCGATTAAAATCGGCTGTCCTTTGCGGTGGCGGTCGATTACATCTTCAACAACTGCACGCAGTTTAATTTCTTCTGCTGCATAAATCTTATCTGTATTATCGAGTCTCTGCACCGGCTGGTTCGTCGGAATCTGTGTAACACGCATATTATAAATATTCATAAACTCTTCTTCTTCGGTTTTCGCTGTCCCTGTCATACCGGACAGTTTATGGAACAGACGGAAGAAGTTCTGGAAAGTAATCGATGCCATCGTACGCGATTCATTTTGAATATCCACGCCTTCTTTTGCTTCGATTGCCTGGTGCAGTCCGTCGGAGAAACGGCGTCCTTTCATCGTACGTCCCGTAAACTGGTCGACGATTAAAATGCCATCGTCTTCGACGACGTAATCCACGTCCCGTTCCATTGAAAAGTTCGCTTTTAATGCCTGGTTGATATGGTGCAGCAGGCTGACGTGCTGAACGTCGTACAGGTTATCGATCTTAAACCATTTTTCAGCTTTTTCCATACCGGATTCGTTCAGCTGAATATTTCTCGTTTTAATATCGTACGTGTAGTCTTCTTCCTCTTTCAGCATTTTAGAAAATTGATGTGCCTGTAAATAATACGTTTCTCTTTCTTTCGCTTTGCCTGAAATAATTAACGGCGTACGCGCCTCATCAATTAAAATCGAGTCGACCTCATCAATCACGGTAAAGTTTAAGCCGCGGAGTACACGGTCCTGTTTGTACGTCACCATGTTATCTCTTAAATAATCAAACCCAAGTTCGTTGTTTGTCGTATACGTAATGTCCGCAGCAAACGCTGCACGTTTTTCAGTACTGTTTTTAGCATTCAGGTTTAACCCGACAGTCAGTCCTAAAAAGTTATACAGCACTTCAAGTTCTTCCATCTGAATTTCAGATAAATACTCGTTGACTGTAATAACATGAACGCCGCGTCCTGTCAGTGCATTTAAATAAACCGGCATAGTCGCTGTCAGCGTTTTACCTTCCCCGGTTTTCATTTCTGCAATATCGCCTTTATGAAGTGCAATACCACCCATTACCTGAACTTCAAACGGCTCCATACCGAGCGTACGTTTCGATGCTTCCCTTACTACTGCGAATGCCTCCGCCAATATATCGTCGAGCATTTTTTCTTCTTTTTTTCTGTCACCTTCTGCAGTCTGTAACTGCTCTTTAAATTCTGCCGTTTTATTTTTAATTTCGTCATCGCTTAATTTTTCTATTTCCGGTGCAAGTTCAAGCACTTTCTGCGCTTGTTTTCGCAACGCTTTTAACTCTCTTTTGTTGCCGTCGAACATTTTATCCAAAACACCCATGGATTTTCTCTCCCTCGTGAAAAATTACCTGTTTATACATCATTACATTTTACCACCATTATATAGGAAAATAAAATATGTAACATTAAAAAACCCCGAAGGCGGGTAAACCGCCGTCAGGGTTTCATGAAATTTCATATTAATTTGTTTCGATTAGACCGTATTTACCGTCTTTACGTCGGTAAACAATACTAGTACCTTCAGTTTCTCTATCATTAAAGACGAAGAAGTCATGACCGAGCATATTCATCTGCAGTACCGCTTCTTCAGAATCCATCGGTTTCAGCGTGAACTCCTTAGAACGGAATATTGCAATCTCGTCATTGTTTTCATTGTCTTCTTCCGCACCGTTTTCAAATGCTGTTGCATTAAAGAAATCGGCCTCAGGGTTTTTCTCTCTGAATTTGCGGTTGATTTTAGTTTTGTGTTTGCGAATTTGTCTTTCCAGCTTATCAATTACTAAATCAACTGCTGCGTAAAGATCATCGTGTCCTTCCTCCGCACGCAATGTTAAATCTTTCATAGGTATCGTAATCTCAACTTTACCGCGTTTGTTATTACGAACCTTGATGTTTACATGTGCATGCGTGTTTGGTACGTCGTTGAAGTAACGTTCAAGTTTTGCAACTTTTTCCTCGATATGTTCGCGGATTGCATCTGTTACTTCAATGTTTTCGCCTCTGATTTCAACTCTAATCATGATGAGCCCTCCTTGTAAGTACCTTTGTTTCTTATCTTCATTATATCAAATGTGCTGTGCTTTTGAAAACGTTAACACATCAATATTCTGAAAATTTAATACTTTGATCACATTTGCCGCCTGATGTATTGTAATGCCAGTCGTATAAATGTCATCCGTTATAAGTACACTCTTACCCGATAAGTTCATGCTGCTAACATTTTCAAGTAAATAAAATGGATTTGTACTGTTCAGGCGCTCGTGCCTGGAGAGCTCCGACTGCCTTTTCACCTTCTTAGTACCAAGCATATCCATGTACTTTACATCGAGTGCTTCCAGCACAGCTGAGGTTTGATTGTAAGTCCGTTCTTTCAGCCGTGCCTCGGATACAGGTACAGGCACGACATAATCATACTGCTTAAAATTAAATGTGCACAGCAGTGCGAGCACTTCACTGAGTGCATAATCACGCACAAACTTATAACGGTGCATGAGCAGCTTCATCTCTTCATTATAATCCGTTACTGTATACATTTTATTAATATCCGGATAAAGAGCGTACAGAACGCGGCAGTCACGGCACATATCAGTCTGTTCAGTCACAAGCTGATGACACCTGCCGCATCTCGCTCCCGGATATTTAAAATTCAGCGCGGTGCGGCAGGTAAAGCACAATGGTTCATTTTTAGTGAACAGTGAGATCAGTGTCGGTTCTTCATTAATCACATTATGGCAGTTTAAACATCTCACAGCGCGTCCCTCCCCTTATTAAATTGTCTGATTGCAGCAATCGTCTTCGTGATGCCTGAAGTATTAAACGTTGTCATCAGCCAGATATTCCCTGTCGGATCCTTCGGTTTCCGCCCGACGCGCCCGCATATTTGAATCAGACTTGCACTGCGGAACCGGTGCGCGTCGATGACAATTACGTCCAGATTTACAAACGTGACACCCCGTTCCAGAATAGTCGTTGTCAGCAGAATATCGAGCTCACCGTCCCGCATCATCTGCACCTTTTTATACCGTTCCTTATCTCCGCTGTAGACCGATTCCAAACGGCTGTATTTTGCTTTGATTACCGCTGCCAGTGACTTCATCATGGCAATATCCGGGAAAAATATAAGAACTTTTCTATGCTCATTTATAATGTCATCGACCAGTTCCATAAGCTTCGGCGGTATTTTATTCTTTCTGATGTACTTATCCGCATTATGCCAGACAATATTCGGCACAGCTAAATCATAGCCGTGATACCGGCGTGCAATCGTAACGATATTATTTTTCCCGGCAAGTCTCTTCATTTCACTGGTCGGCGTTGCCGTCATCAGGATAATCGATGCATCATCCGCTGCCGCACGTTTTATTGTCTCCATTAACAATGGTTCTTCCGGCAGCGGGAAGGCGTCGACTTCATCGATAATAATAACATCGTAATGATTGATGCAATTAAAGAGCTGGTGCACGGTGCAGACTGTAAACATATGAGAAAACACCGATTTCACACCGCTGTACATTAAATCAATCCGCACTCCCTTAAATGCATCCGCCAGTCTTAAATAGACTTCCTTAACCACATCGATTCTCGGCGAAATGAATGCCACATTCAGACCGTTTTGCCGCGCATATTTAATTCCTTCAAATGTAATCTCAGTTTTCCCTGCACCGGTCACTGCATAAAGCATCAGATTATGCTTATTCTTAATTGCATCAAGCAGTCTTGCGCTCGCTTGTTTTTGTATATCATTCAGCTCAAATTCGAGCCTGTAGTCAATGTTCTCGCTCTTACGTAACGTTTCACAGCCGTACAGCGGATTTAACGAATCCGACCGGCCAAGTGCGATACAGTGCAGGCAGTACGTAATGTCCGTGTTTTCATATGAAGAATAATAAGTGTAAAACAAATCTTTGTCCCCGTTGCCGCAGCGGAGGCACTGATTATTCTTTACTCCTCTGTCAAACATAACATCCGGTGCGCCGTGCTTTAAGATCATAATAATTCCTCCAATAAAAAAACCGCAGCCTGAATAAGCTGCGGTTTAAAAATATAAAATTATAAGCCTGTAGTATCTACGTTATACGTTGTAAAACCGATGCCGAGTGCGCCTTCCCCTAAATGCGTACCGACAACCGGACCGAACTCCTGCAGTACAAATTTCACCTGCGGGAACTTTTCTTCCAGTTCAGTTTTATAGCGTTTACCAAGTTCTTCAGCGTTGGCATGAATTAAACATGCTGTCAGTTCCTTGCCTTCGTGCTTGCGGAATTCATTCTTCAGCATCGCTTCAATTTTCAGCATCGCTTTTTTCTGCGTTCTGATTTTTTCTATAGCGACAATTTTGCCGTCCTGGAATTCCAGAATCGGTTTAATCTTTAACAGTCCGCCGATAAATGCCTGAGCGTTCGATAACCGTCCGCCTTTCTGCAGATTAGTCAGTGTATCGACTAAGAAGAACGCATTCATGTTACCTTTCTGCTTCATCTCATTAACATCTGCAAGTAATTCTTCAAGCGGTTTTTTATCAAGATTCTGCGCTGCATATAAGGCAATAAATCCAAGCGGTGCAGCCGCAATTTCAGTATCAACCACGTGAACATTAATGCCGTCAACACTCGCCGCAGCCGCTCTTGCATTTTGGCACGTGCCGCTGAGTTCAGCAGATAAATGAAAACTGATCACATCTGTATATCCGTCGCGGTACAGTGACTCCAGCAGTAAAATATAATCCCCGATGGACGGCTGGCTCGTTGTCGGCAGTTCATCCAGTGACGCCATCTCAGCGTAATACCATTTATTATCTATTTCATTTTCTTTAAAAATTTTATCTCCAATAACTACATTTAATGGAATTGTGTATATATTATGTTCAGCTAAAATATGCTCAGGTAAATAACTTGTCGAATCCACGACAACCGCAACTTTCATATGCGTCTCCTCCAATTCATCTCGTAACTATTCTACTACATATCAGACATATGATAAACTATTATTGAGGTGTTTGTATGGAACAAAAATACATGAATTACAAAAGTACGGAAACGGAAATCGTTATTAAAAAGTCCCGGTTTTTATCGTTTATAAAACGGACTGAAACTGAAGAAGAAGCGAAGGCATTCATCGCTGATATAAAAAAAGAGCACAAGGCAGCCACGCATAATTGCAGCGCCTATATTGTCGGTAAAAGTGCGCTGATACAAAAGGCGGACGATGACGGTGAACCTCAGGGTACAGCCGGTGTCCCGATACTTGAAGTGCTGAAAAAAGAAGAACTTTATAATGTTACGGTTGTGGTCACGCGCTACTACGGCGGTATTAAACTCGGTGCCGGCGGTTTAATTCGTGCATATTCACAAGGCGCATCAAGTGCGGTTCAGGATGCCGGCAGGGCTGTTGAAGTCGCGGTTGTTCCTCTGACTGTTACGCTCGACTATACTTTTACGAGCAAGTTTGAACATTTCCTCGGTACGACAGATGCAACAATCGTCTCGCAGGACTACACTGATAAAGTGAGCTACGTTATTCATGCCAAAGAAAAAGGCGCCGACGATATCGTCAGCACCTTAAGAGAAATTACCAGCAACAGTTTCTTTTATGAAGCAGGCGATATTATTATCGCTGAAGAAAAAGTCTGATTATGGAATTTTGTTAAATACTTTTTGGAAAAAGTTCAGTACCGGACGCCGGTTTGAACCGATCAGGTTTGTCGCCTCGACAACCATATTCATAGTAAACAGCAGCAGAATACCGATAATTACCGCACCTGGAACTGTTGCGAGATACATAATCACCCCGCCAATCGCGAACAGGAGGGCAATAAAGTAAATCAGCACGACAGTCTCCCTGTGGGAGAACCCGAGCTGCTGCACTCTGTGATGCAGGTGGTTTTTATCTGCCCGCATTACGGACACACCTTCCCTATACCGCCGGACCGCCGCGAAAAATATATCCATAAATGGCACACCGAGTATAATAATCGGGAAAAACAGCGAAATAAACGTAATGTTTTTAAAGCCGATAATTGACAGTACACCAATAATATAGCCGAGCATCATCGCGCCGTTATCACCGAGAAATATTTTTGCAGGGTGAAAGTTGTACGGCAGAAATCCGAGACAGGCGCCGAGTAAAATCACACAGAGCATCATAACAAATAAATTCTGCTGGAATATCGTAATGATTGCGATACTCGCCAGTGCAATAATCACTACTCCGGTAGCAAGACCGTCGAGTCCGTCAATCAGGTTTATCGCGTTAATAATCGCGGCAAGCCAAATAACAGTGACCAGTATTGAAAAGACACCAAAGTTGATTTCAAAGCCAAACGGCGTAATCGTATCGATTACAATACCGTATGAAATCGGTACTGCGATGGCAACGAGCTGGCCGATGAATTTAATAAACGGCTTCAGATCATACTTGTCATCAATCAGACCAATCAGGCAGAGAACCACTGCACCGATAATAATCGGTTTATATTCAGTTTCAACAGGCTGAGCAAACAATGTCACAATAGTAAAGCTCAGCAATATTGCCACACCGCCGAGATAAGGCATCGGCACTTTATGCACTTTGCGGTAGTTTGGATAGTCTACAAACCCAAAACGTTTCGCAAGGTATATAAAAAGCGGCACTATTAATAAAGATATCGCGAACGATATACATAAAATAAATAAAGTATACATATTCTCACCCGTATTTTTAATCCAATTAAATATACCATATTCGGTATAAAAAGTTTCCTTTTTAAAGAATCAAATGATAATTTTCCTTAATGAATAAATCATTGTATAATGGAGACATTAATTCATCCGGTCAGGAGGCGCGCCATGTTTATTGATTTTCTTTTAAATATCGCATTGATTATAAGCGGTATATACCTCTTTTACCGTATTCAATTTTTCGAAGAAAAAAAGATTGTGGAAACAGGTTTGTTTCAGTCACTCTTAATGACAACATTGTCAATTTTGTCACTGCTCGTGCCATTCAGCACATCACAGGGCGAATTTTCACTGTTCTTTATTCCGCTGTTAATTCTTGCGGCATATAATAAATTTTACTACGGCCTGATGTCAGCCGCTGTCGTATATTTTTTCTACCATTTCATTTTTGAACACAGCGTCTCAGCTTATATCGTATTCATAATACTATATATGTTGTTTCTGATGGTCGTGCCGTTCATGCGTAAAATTACGAATGCGAATTTAGTTGTGACGAATATTATCTTCACTTCTTTATATATGATCGTCATGAACCAATTCTTCTACAATATATCATTAATGACAGGTATAATACTACTCGTTGTAACATCGCTGATTATATTTGTTGCACATATGATGTATGAAGATATTAATACGATATACAGATTAAATAAACGTATCGACGATGACGAGTTTATCGATCACTTAACACAGCTCGGCAATGTTAAATCACTCGACAAATTAGTCGATGATCATTTTGAAAATGATGACACGCTGAGTCTTCTGTTAATCGATATCGACAGTTTTAAATCGTATAACGACAAACACAGTTACGATTCCGGCGATAAGATCATCAGCCAGATGGCGTCGCTGTTAAAAAATTACGTGCCGACAGGCGGTCACCTGTTTAGAAACAGCGGTGAAGAGTTTGCAATGATTATTCCAAATCTGTCATTCGATAAAACAGT
>CANRKV010000062.1 GCA_947631305.1 uncultured Jeotgalicoccus sp. | reverse complement strand
TCCATATCTATTATACCGCCGGTCTCATCACCGATTTCCTGACGGATACCGATATAGTAATTCATTTTATCACTAAACGTTTCATAGTCGGCAACTATTTCCTGTCCGTCATTCATGAATACGTGAATACGGCGCATCGAATTATCTGTCGGGCGGAAGTAAATCTCTGAAATACTTTCCAGTATATCGACTTCAATTTCATTCAGTGCTGCAACAAGCGCATCGAATTCTTCACCTTCGAAATTATAAATAATCGGTGCGTTACGGGGGGCACTTGGATAGCCCCGCTGTATTCTGCTGTTTTCAAGCACCGGGAAATAAAGATCTTCACTATTAATGTAAGCAATAGCTTTGTATTCATTAACATTAACTGTAACATTGTTCGGCCAGTCACGCTCTACAGAGACTTCTTCAATAACCGGCAGCAGTTCAACGTTGTCCTCAGCTTTGCCGGCAGAAATACTGAACATCTTATCTCCGGTACTGAATCCGATACGCTCTTCAAGTTCAGTTTCTGTAACCAGGCTGTTGCCCTCAAAGTTAATTTCTTTAACATCACTGGCGCTGGAAAACACATACCATAAGAGCACACCGAGCAGCAGTATTAAAAAGATTATAATTCCGATATACATATGTACCCGTTTAAACTGAAACTCTTTTTTCGGCTTCTTCGGTTTTTTCATTTTGTCTTTTCTTTTATCTGCCGCCGCTGATTTTTTACCGTTACGTTCTTTGTCTTTAACGGCTTTATTTTTCTGTTTACCTTTTTTCTTTTTATCTTTGGTATTTTCAGCAGCGGGTTTTTTATCTTCAAAATCTTTATAGTGTTCAATTGTTAATGATGATTCTGTGTCTTCAGGTGTTTCTTTTTTAGGAACCTCTTTGTTTTCCGGCTCTGTTTCAGCTTCATCTTTAGTATCCGATGTTTTAGCAGTATAGCCGACATACTCAGTATCCTGACGTTTCTTTTTTAATTTTTCTTTTATGTCATCGATATTATTATCATCGTTACTCATCGGCTATACCTCCTTATCTTTTAGCTGAGTTTTGCGAAACCTTCTTTGAAGTGATCCCCGCGGCGCTCATAATCTTTATACTGATCCCAGCTTGCACATGCCGGGGAAAATAGCACTGTATCTCCGGGTACTGCGTGACGATGTGTCAGTTCTATTCCTGTATACGGGTTATCAGTAACGTCATAAGGAATATTCAGCTTCTCTGCAAGTGCTTTGAATTTAGGAGATGTTTCCCCGAACGATACAATCCGCTTCACGTGTCCCGCGTACTGCATTAACTCATCGAGCGACTGCCCGCGGTCCAGTCCGCCTGCAAGCCAGATAACCGGTGTATCAAAGCTCTTCAGTGCAAATGATGTTGCCAGATTGTTTGTCGCCTTGGAGTCGTTGTAATATATTACCTCATCGATTGCACCGAGGCGTTCAAGTCTGTGTGATATGCCGCTGAAAGCAGTGAGTGTCTGTTTCATTGCTTCCAGGCTTACGCCGTGCGCTGAGGCAACGAGCAGTGTTGCGAGAATATTCTCGATGTTATGCTCACCTTTTAATACGACGTCTTTAACCGGCATAATTACTTCACCGTGCACGATTAAATTACCGTCAGCTGCGTATGCATCAGCTTTACTGTCAGTGTCAAAATACTGGATGCGGCATTTAATGTCCAGAGCTTCCAGCATGGACGCCTGCTTTTTATTGAAAATCAGCAGATCATCTGCTGTCATATTTTTAAATATTTCAAGCTTGGCGTGAACGTATTCTTCAACCGAGCCGTGATAATCCAAATGCGCTTCATAGATATTCGTAATGACCGCAATATTCGGTCTGAATTCTTTAATGCCCATCAGCTGAAATGATGACAGTTCCATAAGCAATGTATCATCAGCTGTCGCTTCCATTGCAGCAGCTGTTGCCGGATAGCCGATATTACCGCATAAAACAGGACTGCTGCCGTTGTGTTCAAGCATTTCACCCAAGAGGTGTGTGCACGTCGTTTTACCGTTTGTGCCGGTCAGCGCATAAATCGGCGCTTCACTCAGATGATGCGCAATCTCAACTTCTGTAACGATTGGAATCTTTCTTTCCTCTGCTTCTGTTAAAAAGGGAATACTGTACGGAATACCCGGATTTTTAACGATTAAATCTGCTCGATTTAATAGATTGGCCGGATGGTGTCCATCGACTATTTCGACGCCCCACGCATTATATTTCTGTTCAGCTTCTTCATCAGAGAATACTTCATTTGTCGTCAGTGTGACGTTTGCTCCTAAACTGACAAGTGCATTTACAGCACTTTTTCCGCTTCTTCCATAACCGAGTACGATGACATTTTTATTCTCGTATCCGCTGAATGGTTTCATCTTACATCACTCCTAATATTACACCGAGTACACCCGACAGCAGGCCGACTGACCAGAAGACGATGACGATTTTCCATTCATTCCATCCTGAAAGTTCAAAATGGTGATGAATCGGCGTCATTTTAAATATTCTTTTGCCGGTTGTTTTATACGATGCCACCTGCATCATTACACTCGCTGTTTCAATAACGAACACAATACCGATAACTAAGAGCAGCAGACTGCTGTTTAAAAGAATTGATACTGTTGCAATAATACCGCCGAGCGCGAGTGAACCTGTGTCACCCATGAACAGTTTTGCCGGATATTTATTAAATATTAAAAATCCAAGCAGTGCACCGATTAAAATAAACAGAAACAGTGCAATTTCCATCTCACCTGTCATAAGACTGATAGCAAGAAATGAACCGAATGCAATAATCGATGTTCCTGTAGACAATCCGTCAAGACCGTCTGTTAAGTTCACAGCATTAGAAAATCCTACGAGCCAGAACACAATCCACACGACAAAGAAAATGCCGAGCGGGATAAATAAATCTGTCCCTGGAATTTGAATGCCGGCATCGATATCCGGAATCCAGTTAGTCATTATAATAAAAATAATGACTGCAACTAATATTTGTGCAAGAAACTTCTGTTTTGATGACAGCCCTGCATTATCTTTTTTAACGACGATAATATAGTCATCGATAAAACCGATTAATGCAAAACCGATTGTAACGATAATTAACACGAGCAGTTTATAAATATCATCAACGAAGAACAGCCCGATAATGGACAGGACGATTGTCACTAAAATAAATGACAGTCCCCCCATCGTCGGTGTACCTGTTTTAATCAGATGACTTTCCGGACCTTCTTCCCGGATAGTCTGACCAAATTTCATGCGTTTTAATAAAGGGATTAAAATCGGTATCAGTATGGCAGTCAGCACGAGTGCAGCTGCGAAAAGTATATAATTCATAGTTCCTCCTAATCGTTCGGGTCATTAGACGATAAAGTGATTTCCACAGCAGTTTCTTCTGTCACTGCTGTACCCGCATTTTGTGACTGGCTGTTTACGTATCCTTCACCTTCGACTGTAATATTTATACCGATAAAGTCAGCCAGCATCAGCGCTTCCCGTTTAGAAAGGCCTTTGAAGTCCGGCAGTGTCGGTTCACCGTCTGTCTTCACAAACAGCGTATCGTAAGGCAGCAGCGTATCATCCTGCGGAAAATGTTCGATAATCTCTGTACCGTTCCCGACTCTTTTTACATCAATTGTATCATTTAATTTGTCAGTTAAGGCGTCTAATTCCTGCCCTCTGTAGTCACCGATTTCGACAACGTTATGATCACCCGATACGTCCGCTTCAGATACTTCTAAATATTTCAGCGTCCGTTCCATCAGAGGATTAAAGCCGCGTGCGACACCGTTATCCCATGTTTCACTTTTGTTTTCACTGGCAAGCTTAATACCGTAATAGACAATCACTTCAGGATCGTCTTTCGGTGCATAGCCGAGGAATGAAGTAAAGAACTGATAATCCCCATCCATATATCCCCCGGTGTCCGGATCATAGATTTGAGCGGTACCGGATTTTCCGGTAACTTCATACTCGTCAGATTTATACTGAGGATTATGGTCCAGTGAACCGTCGATCAGCGTATTCATTTCAGACACAGTTTTCTCTGCCGCTTCCGGAGAAATAACCTGTCTGACCGTTTCTTCCTTGCCATCATATACGACGTCACCGGAGTCATCCGTAATTTCGTCAACGACGTAAGGTTTCTTCATTTCGCCTTCATTCAAGAGTGCCGTCATCCCCTGAATCAGCTGGATCGGTGTTACTGTCGATGTCTGACCGAAAGATGTTGTCTTCTGCTGCAGTTCATTATCCCAGGCCATCTGTCCTGTAACTTCTGTCGGGAATTCAGAACCTGTCGTTTCTCCGAAGCCGAAGTCTTTATAATACTGAAGCATTTTATCCGCGCCAACCTTGTCCTGCAGAATCATCATCAGTACGTTTGAAGAATACTGCATACCTTCATTATACGTAATATCGCCCCAGCCTTCAGTTTCCCAGTCGTAAATTGTTGCATCCATTACATCCATCGAACCTGAAGTATAAACAGTATCAGGGTCGTAGACGCCTTCTTCGATAGCTGCTGCCAGCCCGAATACTTTAAATGTTGAACCGGGTTCAAATGAATATTCATAAAGCATATTCAGCCAGCTGTTACCGAAACCTTCACGCGTTTCAGGGTTGAATGACGGGCGCTGTCCGCTCGCCAAAATCTCACCAGTGTCCGCATCAGCCACCACCGCAATTAATTCTTCCGGCTCAAAATGTTCTTCCATATCAGTTAATGTATCTTCCAGATACAGCTGAATATTTGGATCGATAGTCAGTTTAATGTCATGGCCGTTGACCGGCGGTTTAACATTATCGGAATTTGGAACGATATATCCCCAGACATCCTGTGAATAATCCACACTGCCCGGCTCACCCTGAAGCAGGTCGTTATAAATACGCTCAAAGCCGAGCTGACCGTCAAGACCGCCTATTTCATCATTTAATTCAGCAAAGCCGATTAAATGCGAAGCAAATTGTCCATTTGGATAAAAACGTCTCGTTTCCGGCTCAAAAACTATACCTGTCGCTTCTGATTCCTCAAGAAACTTCTTATCATTATATGAAACGTTTCGTCCCGCCTGTCCAAGTTCCATCTGGAACTGGCCTTTTTCAATGTTTTCTTCAATTTGTTTTTGTATTTCTTCTTTACTCATATCGACAACTTCAGCAAGCAATGCCGCTGTCTCTTTCGGATTGCTCACGTGATTCGGATAGTTCTCATCTGTAATTATTGCGATCCGGTAGGCTTCCATATCAGCTGCCAGGATGTTGCCTTCACGGTCGACGATTTCCCCGCGTTCCGGTTCGTTTATCGCGCTGACGGCATACTTATCCTGTCCTCTCGCGATTAAATCTTCATCATCTATCGTCTGAAATACCATCAATTTCGTGAATTGTCCGATAATCAAAAGAAAAAGCACTCCTATACCGAAATATATCAGGAGTGCGCCAATTGTTACCTTGCTATTTTTAAGACTGAGTTTCCGTCTAATCTTCGCCATACTTTTCTACAACCTTTACATTGCTATTATTCAAATCTAAGCCCAGTTCCTGAGCTTTTTCATATATGCGATCGTAGGAAGCAAGGTATGTGACTTCAGTATTCAGCTCACTGATTTCACCATTTTTAACTGCAATTGTCTGTTCTATGGATGACTTCTCACTTTGATAGTTATATGCTTCCATTTTTAAAGATAGCACATATATGGAAACCGCCGCAATCAGAACCGCCAGCGTTATGTAAATAGCCATTTCCATTCGCTTTATCCCGACAAGTTTCTCTTTTTTTAGGGTTTTCGGCTGACTGTCAGGTTCTCTGTATACTTTTTTCGCAGGATTTACTTCAGTATATCTTTCTACTACCATGTCAACACTTCCTATACTTGTTTCTCAGCAATTCGAAGCTTCGCACTGCGCGCGCGCGGGTTGGACTCGAGATCATCGCCTTCAGCGATAATTGGTTTTCGGTTTACCCTTTTTAATACCGGTTCATATCCTTCAGGGATAATCGGCATATTTCTTGGCAGCTCCGGCCCTTTTTCGTATTCAACGAACATCTGCTTGCAAATTCTGTCTTCTAAAGAGTGAAATGTGATTACTGATACACGGCCGTCTTTGTTCAGCAGTTCAATCGCCTGTTCCAATGAACGCTCGAATACACCAAGCTCATCGTTAACTGCAATACGGAGCGCCTGGAAAATACGTTTCGCAGGATGTCCGCCTGTTCTTCTGAACTTCTGGGGAATTTGTGATTTAATAATCTCCGCCAGTTCGGTCGTTGTTTCAATTGGTTCGATTTGTCTTAAACGTTCGATTTCTCTTGCAATTTTTTTCGAGAACTTCTCTTCACCGTATCTGAAAAAGATACCGACTAAAGCTTCGTACGGGTAGTCATTAACAATTTCATAAGCATCGAGCGACTGTGTCTGATCCATTCTCATGTCGAGCCGTGCTGTTTTTGAGTGACTGAAACCGCGCTCTGTAACGTCGAGCTGCGGGCTTGAAACGCCGAGATCATAAAGTATGCCGTCGACACCTGTCACACCTGCTTCGTTAAGTGCTGTTGTTATATTTTCAAAGTTTGTATGAATTAAAGTGATATTACTGTTATCTTTAAATTTTTCACGGGCGTTATTTATCGCTGTCATGTCCTGATCAAATGCATAGACATGACCGGTTTCAAGCTGTGACAATAAATATGATGTATGTCCGCCGCCGCCGAGTGTTGCATCGACGTATATGCCGTCTGGTTTAATATTTAAGCCATCGACTGTTTCTTTTAATAAAACTGAAGTGTGGTTGAACAATTTGTCACATCCTAAAGGTCAAAATCGATTAAATCTTCTGCTATATCTTCAAAGTTATCTTCTGATTCTGTATAAAAATCTTCCCATGCTGCTGAATCCCAAATTTCGATTCTGCTGGATACTCCGATAACCGTGCAATCTTTTGATAGTCCTGCATATTCGCGCAGGTTTTGCGGGATATTGATACGTCCCTGCTTATCGATTTCCACGTTCGTTGCACCTGAGAAAAATAATCTCGTAAATTTACGGGCATCTTTCTTTGTCAGCGGAAGTGCTTTAAGTTTTTCTTCAATGCGGCTCCATTCGTCCTCTGTATAAGCAAATAAACAGCGGTCGAGCCCGCGCGTAATAACGAATTGTTCATCGAGTAATTCTCTGAATTTACTCGGCACAATTATGCGGCCTTTCGTATCCAAATTATGTTTGTACTCACCCATGAACATATTCTCACCCCGCTATATATTTAATTTACCACATCTCCCCACTTTCCTCCACAAATTATAAAAAAGATTGCGAAATATTTTATTAAATTAAAAAAACGATTTCTTCAAATGAAGAAATCGCATGGTATCCGTTAATTATTAACTTTTTATGACCGTTAATTTTTCTGTGTAGCTGAGTGGGGAGTAATCCCAATTGCTGACCGCAAATTGCCAAGGATGGTAGAGTCTTTCCTGCAGCGCCCCATTCGGCATCAATTTTTCACTCAATTCATCCAGATTGTTGAGTTCTTGTCTTAAACTGCGTTTTACATCTACTGAGTAGCGTTTTTTCAAATAATCAAGTTCATTCATGTGGCGTTTTTTATTGCCGTCGATTATGCCGCTCTTAAAATATTCGTCTGCGTGATTATAAAGCGGCTTGAACGCATCTTCAAGAGTCGTTTTCACACGTTCAATTTCATTTATAACATCATCATTCGTATGAGTTTTAATAAGTGTCTTTTTCTGCTCCTCTATCTGTTCGGCGATACTGCTATCCAGCGTCAGCTCATATCTTTTAAGCAGTTTGCAGATTCGGTCATCCACGTGCATAAATTCCATCCGCTTCATGACAATCGGCATATCGACATTCATTGCACCGAACACTTTATGCAGCTCTCCCCAATAAGACACTTCGGCACCGCCGCCTAAAAATACAGCCGTGTTAAACAGCATTTCCTGCATCAGCGGTCTGGTCACGACGTTATTGGAAAACTCCGCCGGCGACTGCTCAATTTGTTTCAAAACTTCATCATGGCTCAGGTTTTCATCACCAAGAATGTAGCCGGAGCCGTCCTCAGATTCAGTCAGCAGCGAGCGGACTGTTGTCGCATTCGCAAATAGATGAACATTCGTGTCCGTTTGAATGACCGGTGCTTTATTTACCGTCTTTAAAAATTCATTCTGTCCGGATTTAAATGCATCGTCAATTTCTTTATGATTCTTAAACATCTTCTGCATTATCGGTACTTCAAGCTCGCGCACCGATGCGAGATGGGAATTAAAAATAACCAGACCGTCATCTTTAAATGTTTCGTGGACCAGACTGTGAAATAAGTCCGTCCACGACGTACATCGGTCAATGGATTCAGATACTTTCTTCTTTAAGTCAGCTGCATAATCCGAGTCACCGATATAACTCAATACTTTATCGAGCGTTTCAGACATCGCTTTTTTATCGTAATCGTAAAAACCGACACTCATCGGCACTGTTAAATTCGGCTTATAACTCACTTTAATCCGTCTGCGGTGGTAAGTATCATACAGATGAGTGTGATTCACTTCCTCAAAATCGTGATCCTCGCCGGCAATCCAAAATACCGGAACTGCATCGTAATCGTGGTTTTCTTTCAATTCCTTAGCCACGACTAAAATTGATATTATTTTATGAATAATATACGACGG
>CANRKV010000061.1 GCA_947631305.1 uncultured Jeotgalicoccus sp. | reverse complement strand
ACTGCGACTGCCCCTGCTGCCTCTGCGATTTTTGCCTGTTCTGCGTTGACAACGTCCATAATAACGCCGCCTTTTAATTCTTCTGCTAATCCCATATTTATCCCTCTTCCTTCTTAATTTAATATCAGTTTAAAATAGAATGTGATATTCTATAAGTGTCAGAATACATAAAATATTAGGGGTCAGATTATGTTTATCAATCTCGATAAAGAAAATATAACACCGTTATATGAACAGCTGTATCAGGATATTAAGAAGAAAATTTTAAACGGGCACCTTTTAGGAGATGTGAAATTACCGAGTAAAAGACAGCTGAGTGCAGATCTCGCAATCAGTATGACGACGATTGAGCGGGCGTACAATCTGCTGATTGATGAGAACATGATTTATACGAAAGAGAAGAGCGGGCACTTCGTTGTGCCGACAGAAAGTCTCCGCACGCAGGATAAAAAACTATCGGCCATTCGCCTGCCTGAATTAAGTGAATCTGTACTGCCGCTTGGAAAAGTCGATACGTCAATTGTCCAGAACGATGTCATCAGACAGCTGAGTGCTGCGGTGTTTTCAGATATATCACTGTTGAACAGCGGGAATAAAAGCGGCGAAGCTGAACTGAAAGAAGCGATTCGTGAATATTTATATGTAAATCGGGGTGTGCAGTGCCGCACGGAACAGATATTTATCGGCCCTTCAACAGAGCATTTGCTTGAACAGGTGTTTTATTTACTGGATTATCCGAAAGTGACACTGGAAGATCCGGGTTATCCAACGGTTAAAAATGTGCTGGAAAGATTAAAAATACCTTATGATACAGCACCGGTGGAGATTGACGGAATTAATATCGAAACAGTAAAACAGCTGAATAATAAATTGACGCACATTACACCGTCGCATCAGTTCCCGAGCGGTGCAGTGATGTCTTTAAATAAGCGAATCAGATTGCTGAATGCGATGAGTGAACGGGATGGTTATTTAATAGAAGACGATTACGACAGTGAATTCCGTTATACAGGACGCCCGTTGTCCTCACTGCAGGGGCTGGATCAGAATGACCGGACGATTTATATGAATACATTTTCGAAATCAATCTATCCATCACTGAGAGTGGCCGTAATGATACTGCCGCCCGAACTGGCTGAGAAATATTACGAGAGCGGTCTGTCATGCAATGTCCCAAGACAGATGCAGCATATAGTCGCACGATTTATCAACGACGGTTATTTAGTCAGGCATATAAACAGAGTCCGTAAATTTTACGGGGACAAGATGGAGAAAGCTGTTGCAGAATTGAAAAATTATTATCCGGACGTTGAAATCACCGGGGAACACACAGGAATGCACTTTGTGTTACGGGTACCCGGAGCGGATCTGCGAAGTGAGGCAGAGAAACATAAGATAATAAGTATGTCTGCTTATTCATTGGAAGAACATTTCAATGATACGGTGCTTGTAGGAATCGGCGGGAAGAGCGCAGATGAAATAGTGGAGATTCTGGCTGAATTTCTTAGAGAGGTAATGGAGGAGTGAGGAGAGCCCGCCTCATCGTGTTCCTTTAGTTCTGGAATTCGGACAAGCCTGGAATGTACACCAAACCTCCGCATAAAACACACAAAACGGATCAGCTCTATGAGCTGATCCGTTAGTTAAATTATATTATTTCACCGTCGATGTGACTTGATACACCCAGCCGTGTTTGTCTTCAAGCTTGCATGTCTGGATGCCTGTCAGGTTATCGTAGAGTTTCTGTGTGACCTCACCGATCTCATTGCCATTGATTCTGTAATCTGTACCGTGGATATTCATAATACCGACAGGGGATACTACCGCTGCTGTTCCGGCTCCGAATACTTCGGTGATTGAACCATCTTTAATACCTGCTTCAACATCGTTGATATGAATACGTTCTTCGACCAGGTTAATACCGAGACTATCAGCGAGTGTGATTAAAGATTTTCTCGTAATTCCCGGCAAAATTGACCCGTTTAATTCAGGGGTAACGAGGTCGCCGTTTCTGACGAAGAAGATATTCATGCTGCCGACTTCTTCAACGTATTCCTGGTGAACGCCGTCGAGCCACAGTACCTGCTCGTAGCCGAGGTCATTCGCTTTTTGCTGTGCTGTCAGACTTGCTGCATAGTTGCCGGCAAATTTCGCTTCACCTACACCGCCGCGGACTGCCCGCACGTATGTGTCTTCTACGAAAATACTTGTCGGATTCAGCTGCGCGCCGTAGTAGCCTGCAACCGGTGATAGAACAATCAGCATTTTATAACTTTTTGCTGGACGGATTCCAAGATACGCTTCGTCTGCAAAGACGATAGGGCGTACGTATAATGCCTGGCCTTCGCCGTCCGGCACCCAGTCGTGTTCCAGTTTAAGCAGTTCAGTTAATGCCCGGAGAGCAAAATCCCCATCGACTTTCGGCATAGACATGCGTTCAAGCGAACGGTTTAAGCGTTTAAAGTTTTCATCCGGTCTGAATAAAATTACTTCACCATCAACATTGTATGCTTTCATGCCTTCGAAGACAGTCTGGCCGTAATGCAGCGCCTGGGCGCTTGGTGAGATTTCAAATGGAGCATAAGGCACGATTGATGCATTGTGCCAGCCGAGTTCTGCTGAGTAGTCCATTGAAAACATATGGTCTGTAAAATAACTTCCGAAAGGAATACCCGCCACTTCAGGTTTTTCTTTTAAGGTACGTGCTTTAGTTATTTGAAGTTGCTGTGTCATATATTGGGTCCCCCTATATTATCTCTATGGAATTTGAAAATTGTTATCATTGTATCAGCTGAGAAATAAAAAGGCAACATATTATCAGACAATTTAGAATTTAATTCAAACTTATAATTCATACTAAAGTAATATGGTATTTTACGGGTATAGTATGTAGAATGAATATGTATATAAAAAATTATTTTATCAGCAGAAGATAGGAGAATTTATAATGACTAAAAATATATTCGATAAGGTTCAATTATCATCCGGAGCGACATTTGAAAACCGTCTGGTTATGGCACCGATGACGACACAGTGTTCATTTCATGACGGTTCGGTTACCGATGAACTCGTTCAATATTATTCACGCCGGGCCGGCGGGCCGGCAGCAGTTATCGTAGAAAGTACTTTTATCGACAACTACGGACGTGCGTTCGAAGGCGCGCTCGGTGCTGATACAGACGATAAAATCCCGGGGCTGAAAAAGCTCGCAGAAGGTATTAAAAATAAAGGGTCGAAGGCGATTATTCAGCTGTATCATGCAGGACGCATGGGCACACCTGAATTGAATCAAGGGCGTCAGCCGATTTCAGCGAGCAACATTGCAGCGCTCCGTGATAATGCGGCAGAACCGCGCACGCTTGAAGTCGAAGAAATTGAAGAGATGATCCAGCTGTTTGCGGATGCTGCACGTCGTGCAATTGAAGCAGGATTCGACGGTGTGGAACTGCACGGTGCGAATACATACCTGCTGCAGCAGTTTTACTCGCCGCATTCAAACAGACGAGATGATGAGTGGGGCGGATCCAGAGAAAACAGATTGCGTTTCCCAAGACGCGTTACTGAAAAGGTGCGCGAAACTGCAGTGAAATTAAATAAACCGGATTTTATTATCGGCTACCGTTTCTCTCCTGAAGAGCTGGAAGAACCAGGTATTAATTTTGACGATACGATGTATCTGTTAAATCACCTGGCTGACTATACGATAGATTATTTCCACTTCAGTATTAACAACTGGCAGCGTACATCGATTATCGACACAGAAGATGAGCAGCTGCTTTTAGAAAAATATCTGGATAATGCGAGTGCTAAGCTGAAAGAAATACCGCTAATGGGTGCCGGGGGTATAAAATTTGTCGAAGATGCTGAAAAAGCAATCGGCAGCGGCTTTGATTTAATGAGTGTAGGAAAAGCACACTTAATTAACCCTGACTTTGTTAATCATTTAAAAAATAATGAACTGCCGAATTCATTTTTAACTGAAGGCGACGATGAAAAACTGACAATACCGGCACCGCTGTGGAATATTCTCGGCTTTTTAAAAGAAAAATAAAAATATTAAATTTATCAGACAATTCCCAAATCTTTGCAGTATTTCTGCAAAGGTTTGTTTTTATTTAGACGTAAGTATAGTAGAATCGTTTTTATAAGCTTCGTGAAAAGGCTTACTTATAAAAACATATAAAAGGGGATGTCGTCTTTTGGAAGATGCTAAGAAGAAAAAAGGAATGGGACAGTCCTTTTTGGATGTTATTGAGAAACTGGGTAATAAGCTCCCGGATCCTATAGTATTATTCATGCTGATTGCAGGATTAATACTTGTTGCTTCATGGATCGCCGGAACGCTCGGTGTATCTGTTGAGAATCCGGCTGACGGAGAAACGATTGAAGCCGTAAACTTATTATCCGGTGAGGGTATAGCGATGATTCTTACCGAAGCGATAAATAACTTCGGTGCGTTCCCGCCGCTTGCGATGGTGCTGGTCGTGATGATTGGTATCGGTATTGCGGAGAAAACGGGATACTTTGAAGCTTTGATGAAACGCTCATTAGAAATTACACCGGGATTCTTAATCATTCCTATGGTGATTTTTGTAGGGATTATCAGTAACGTTGCAGGTGATGCCGGACCGGTAATCTTACCGCCAATCGCAGCAATGATATTTATCCGTCTCGGTTTAAATCCGATCGGCGGTATCTTTATGGCTTATGCAGCGACGAACGGTGCATTTGCTGCAAACTTTATATTAGGTATGACAGATGCGCTGGCAGTGGCGTTCACTGAACCGGCTGCACAACTAGTGAATCCGGATTATACAGGGAATATCGCAATGAACTATTACTTCATTGCTGTATCGGCAATATTCTTAATGCTGATTATTTACTTTGTTGCGAAGAAAATTTCAATTCCGCGTTTAGGAAAATACGATGGTCCGCCTGTTGATGAGGATCCATTATCTAAAAAGGAAAAATCAGCATTAACATGGGCGAATATATCTGCAATTATTGTTGTACTTATTATTGCTGCAGGTGCGCTGCTGCCTGACGGAATTCTGCGTAATGCGGAGACCGGTTCAATTCTTCAGGAGTCACCGCTGATGGATTCGGCAGTATTTCTGATTACAATACTATTCTTTGTACCGGGACTCGTGTTTGGTGCTTTAATGAAAAACCTTGACGGGACTAAAGGTTTCGCAAAAATGCTTGGAGATTCAATGGGCTCCATGGGACAGTATATAGTACTTGTGTTCTTCGCAGCACAGATGCTCGCGTACTTTGACTGGAGTAATCTCGGTCCTATTCTGGCTGTAGCAGGTTCAGATTTACTGGAAACGATTAATTTAACAGGAATTCCACTGTTTATCGGATTTATTCTTGTCGTTGCGCTGATTAACCTGCTGATTGGCTCGGCCAGTGCGAAATGGGCAATTCTTGCACCGGTTTTCGTGCCGATGTTTATGTTCCTTGGCTACGATCCGGCATTCACACAGATGCTGTACAGAATCGGTGACTCTGTAAGTAACCCGATTGCGCCGATGATGCCTTTCCTGCCGCTGATTATTATGTATGCACAGCGTTATCAGAAAGATATTAAACTCGGTACGGTTATTGCCAATCTGCTGCCGTATTCAATTGCACTGCTGATCTCATGGTCAGTGTTTATAATTATCTGGTATCTGATCGGCCTGCCTGTCGGTCCGAATGGTCCAATCTACTTACCGGAATAAAAAAGTGATATACTATATTTAAAATATCAGAAGACTTCGATAATTATCGGGGTCTTTTGATTTTAAAACAGGGAGATGAATGGTTTTATGATAGATGATGCAATTAAAAAAGTTGAACCGAAAGTGATTGAATGGCGCCGTGCAATGCACAGACACCCGGAACTTTCATTTGAAGAGTACTGGACAAGCGAATACATTGAAACGGCTTTAAAAGGCATGAACGGTATTGAAATCAGCCGTCCGACAGAAACAAGTGTACTCGGTATTATTAAAGGTGATCATCCGGGGCGGAAAGTCGGCTTGCGAGGTGATATTGATGCGCTGCCGATTCAGGAAGACCGTGACGATTTGGATTTCGTCTCTGAAATCGACGGAGTAATGCACGCCTGCGGACACGATTCCCACGCTGCTATGCTGCTCGGCGCCGCACAGGTACTTGCTGATAATAAAGATAAAATTCACGGTGAAATTTATCTTATATTCCAGCATGCAGAAGAACTGCCGCCGGGCGGGGCGCAGGAAATGGTTGCAACTGGCCTTTTCGATGATCTTGATGTTGTGTTTGCACAGCATATTATGACGACGAAACCGCTTGGTGAAATTCATATTAAATCCGGTGCGGTAACAGCAAACTCAGATCAGTTTGAAGTAACGATTAACGGCCAGGGCGGACATGCATCACAGCCGGAAAATTCAGTCGATCCGCTCTTAATCGGTTCACGCATTGTTACGCAGCTGCAGGATATCGTGTCGCGTCTTGCAGGACCGATGGATAATTTAGTTATATCGGTAACGAACTTTAATGCAGGAACCGGCGCTAAAAACGTTATTCCGCATACAGCGGAACTCAGCGCGAGCATTCGTTCGGCAAGTGCTGAAATCAGAGCGCTTGCGAAAGAGAAAATTGAAGCGGTAATAAAAGCAAACTGTGAAATTTACGGTGCGACTTACGACCTGAACTACGAGTACGGCTATTCGGCGGTGATGAATGATCAGGATGAAACTGCACGTGTCAGACAGACATTAAACGAAACGTTTGGTGATGACAGAGTGATTGAACAGGAAATGATGATGGGCGGCGAAGACTTCGGTGCATTCACTGAGAACCTGCCGGGGGTATATATTCTTCTCGGAACTTATAATGAAGAAAAAGATTATATTTATCCGCATCACCACCCAAAATTTGCGATTGATGAAGAGGCATTTATCGACGGCGTCCGCGCACATGTCAATGTTGCGCTAGGACTAGGTCAATAGAATAAATAATTTCAGCCGGCTGTCCAAATAACGGGCAGCCGGTTTTTCATTATTTGACTAATACCCTATAGGGGTATATAATAAAGATAATGAAACATATAAATGAGAGCAGGTGTGAATGATGGAAGAAGTAAAACATATGTCCAGACCGCGTCCGGATGACGAGAAACAGAAAATATTAAATCGTCTTAAACGTGTTGAAGGACAGGTGCGGGGTATTCAGACGATGGTCGAAGAAGACCGTTACTGTGTTGATATTTTAGTGCAGATCAGTGCAATTCAAAGTGCTTTAAAAAATACGGGAATTACGATAACAGAACGCCACATGAAGCATTGTGTCACCGATGCGATTAATTCAGGTGACGGGGATGCATCAATCGAAGAGTTAATGGCTGTGCTTAAACAATTTTCTAAATAGGGAAAGGAGGATTTATCCATGGCAGAAAAAGAACATGTAAATTTAAATATAAGCGGCATGACGTGTGCGGCGTGTTCAAACAGAATAGAAAAAGTATTGAACAAAATGGACGGCGTTGATGCAAATGTGAATTTAACGACTGAAAAAGCAAGTGTTGATTACGAGAAAGACAAAGCATCAGTCGAAGATATTACAAAACGTATAGAAAATATCGGCTACGGTGTACTGTATGAAAAAAGTGATTTGGATATTACAGGTATGACGTGTGCCGCGTGTTCAAACAGAATTGAAAAAGTGCTGAATAAAACCGATGGTGTGAAAACGGCAACAGTTAACTTAACGACAGAAAATGCGATGATTGAATATAATCCGGGAGTTATTGACGAACGTGACATTATTGAACGTATCGGCAATCTCGGCTACGGTGCTGAACCGAAAAAATCAGCTGAAGATAAAATTTCCCATAAAGATTCAGAACTTAAAAAGATGAAGTGGAAAGTCATTATTGCAGCGGTTTTATCACTGCCTCTCTTAGTCACAATGCTCGATCATTTATTCGGTATGAATCTGCCGGCAATCTTTATGAACCCATGGTTCCAGCTGGCGTTTGCAACACCGGTACAATTTATCCTCGGCTGGCAGTTCTACGTCGGAGCCTATAAAAACTTAAAAAACTTTACAGCGAATATGGATGTACTGGTTGTTATGGGGACAACAGCAGCATTCGGTTTCAGTTTATACCAGACGTATTTATGGATGACGGGAGCTGTGCAGCACCCTCATCTGTATTTTGAAGCCAGTGCGATTATTATTACGCTGATATTATTTGGTAAATATTTGGAAACAAGAGCTAAATCACAGACGACAGGCGCGATATCCAAACTGCTCGATATGCAGGCGAAAGAAGCGCGGGTCGTACGTGACGGTACAGAACTTATGGTACCGGTTGAGGACGTCAGAGTGAATGAAGTGCTTATTGTTAAACCGGGTGAGAAATTTCCGCTGGACGGCGAGCTTGTCCGCGGTCGTACATCAGTCGATGAATCGATGCTGACGGGCGAGTCAATTCCGGTAGAAAAAGAAACCGGTGATTCAGTCATTGGTGCAACGATGAACCAGAACGGTACAGTGAATTTAAAAGTAACAAAAACAGGGAAAGACACAGCCCTTGCGGGTATTATCAAAGTTGTTGAAGAAGCGCAGGGGAATAAGGCGCCGATTCAGCGTATGGCCGATATTATTTCAGGATACTTTGTGCCGATAGTAATTGTTATAGCGATTGTGACATTTATCGTGTGGTACTTCTTCGCTTCACCTGGCAATTTAGAACCTGCACTTGTTGCAGCGATTTCGGTACTCGTTATCGCATGTCCATGTGCACTTGGTCTTGCAACACCGACATCAATTATGGTCGGTACAGGTAAAGGTGCTGAAAACGGCATTCTTTATAAAGGCGGCGAACATTTAGAGAAAACACATAAAGTCGA
>CANRKV010000060.1 GCA_947631305.1 uncultured Jeotgalicoccus sp. | reverse complement strand
AGAGTCATTTATAGTGCTAATGGAACACGATATTCAAACCATTTCGGTACGCGATAAAGCCCGCAGAATAATTTCAAGCTATGAACTGAAGACATGCCGGCTGGAAAATTACGGCATGAATAGTTTCACATACAAAGAAAATGGTGACACGAATGCTTTCGGTACAGTGCATATATCATGCGGTGGTAAAATCGTTAAATTTATATTCCAAATCCAGAAAGGAAGATTCAGAATTGAACAATGATGGATTTCTGCTGTTTGACAGCATGCTGGCACTGCTGATTTTCACATTTATCGTTCTGCTGCTGCCGGGAATTTTTTATATTTCAAGCACCGATCAGCTGAGTTCGGAACAGCTGAAAGTTTACCGTGAACTGTACATTATGAGCACGTGGTATGACGAACCTGCCGACTATATCAAAGCTGCAGAAAAACTCTTTGATAAGGCGGGGATACCATGTGACGAACGGCTCAAAAAAATATGCGGCTGACGGATTTACTTATTTGGAGATGCTGCTGTCATTGATGACGGCTGCTTTAATTATGGCGGTTATGCCTAATATAATGATGATGTTTCAAGGGCTGACGCTTCACGAAGATCATTACGATACAGATATTTTTATGCTGGATATTATAGAAGTATCCGGTGCAGCAGAAGAAGTTGATGCTTCAGGAACGTCGGAAATTAATTTTAAGACAGACAGGGGAAAAATTTCATACAGCTACAGCAGCGGACGGATTATTAAAAGTATTGATAATGCGGGGTTTGTAACTTTAATGTTCAATATCGACTCATTTGTCATTACAGAAACGAAAGAAACCATTACCCTGCAGCTGAAAGGAGCAGCCGATGAAACACTTATCTTTAAAAAGTGACGGGTTCTTCAGCCTGTCGGTATACTTTTTACTTATATATTTAATCGGAGTATACTATCATTACTATAATAGGTTTCAGCTGATACTTGATATCCGCATGAATTTAATTGAAATCTATATTTCAAGAATTGATCAAATAATAAATTAGGTGAATGATAATATGATATTAATAGGCTTTATGGGGTGCGGCAAAACGACCATCGCACATGAACTTGGCACACAACTGAATAAAGAAGTCATCGACCTCGATGCAGTGATACCAGTAATCGCCGGCAAAACGATTCCGGAAATTTTCGCATCAGAAGGTGAAGCGGCTTTCAGGGAATATGAATTCCAGGCACTTCAAACAACGCTTAAAAAAGATGTCATTATCGCGACAGGCGGCGGGGTAGTCACATACGAAAAATCTTATGATCTGTTAAAAGAATTATCCGGCAGACCTGTATTCTTTTTAAATGCACCATTTGAAGAGCTGTACAGCCGGATTCAGCAGGATGAAAACCGCCCGCTCGGCAATCAGGATATTGAAAAGGTACAAACACTTTATAAGTCAAGACTGGACAAGTACTCTTCGCTTGCCGACAGTGAAATCAGCACCGCGCAGACTGTTGAAAAAACAGCCGCTGAAATCATCGGACACATGGACAAAATGAATTTTAAGGCGTGAGTGTTCAGCTTGCCATTTTAAATAAATTATGAGTATAATGTATACGGATTCAAAAGACAGTTACGGATGAATAATACTGGAGAGAACGCTCTATGCGTCGCCGAAGGAGCAAGCCTCAAAAGGTGAATCTCTCAGGCAAAAGGACAGTATTGCGACGTAATCCTGAAGATTATTTCAACAGGACAGCGATTAGTCACTGTCCTGTTTTATTTATTTGAGGAGGAAATTGTAATGAGTGAGTTAAAAAGAACACCTTTAAACGAGTACTATCATGAGAACGGTGCTAAACTGGTCGATTTTGGCGGCTGGGAAATGCCTGTTCAATTCTCAAGCATCAAAGAAGAACACACAGCAGTAAGAGAAGATGTCGGTATTTTCGATGTCAGTCACATGGGTGAAATTCGTGTTACAGGCGCCGAAGCTGAAAAATTCTTAAACTATGCACTGACTAACGACGTTTCTAAGTTAACAGATGTAAAAGCTCAATACACTGCGATTGCTAACGAAAAAGGCGGAGTAATCGACGACCTTGTAATTTACAAGCTCGCTGACAATGAATACCTGCTTATTCCTAACGCAGGAAATACTGAAGAAGATTTCGAATGGCTTAAAGCTATCGAAGGATACGATGCTGTTGTAGAAAACGTATCTGCAGATTACGGTCAGCTTGCGGTGCAGGGACCGAATGCAAGAGCATTAGTACAGAAGTTCACAGAAACTGATCTTTCTGAACTGAAAATGTTCAACTTTGTCACAGGCGCGCAGGTAGACGGTAAAGACGTTATTATTTCACAAAGCGGATACACTGGAGAAGACGGATTTGAGCTGTACTGCAAACCGGAAGATACACTTCACCTGTGGAAACTGTTCGTAGATAACGGTGCTGTTGAATGTGGACTGGGTTCACGTGACACACTTCGTCTTGAAGCTGGACTTCCACTTCACGGACAGGATTTAACACCTGAAATCTCACCGCTTGAATCACGCATCGGTTTTGCTGTTAAAGTGGACAAAGGCGACTTCATCGGTCAGCCGGTATTAAAAGCACAAAAAGAAAATGGTATTCCACGCCGTCTGTCCGGATTTGAAATTACAGGCAAGGGAATCGCGCGTACGGACTACGAGGTATACGATAATGAAGGAAACAAAGTAGGTTACGTAACGAGCGGAACACAGTCACCAACGACTAAACGCTCAATCGGTTTCGCATTAGTTGATACTGACTTCTATGAGTTAGACAAAGAATTCGTAATTAAAGTGCGTAATAAAGATGTACCTGCTAAGTTCGTTAAAACACCATTCCACAAAAACTAATTAAATGATAAATTTTATAAGCCTGCGGCACTTGATGCTGCAGGCTTTATTTATTAATGTGTGAGGGAATCATCCTTCGTAAGCACAAAAAAACGCCTGACCACAGCCGGTCAGACGCTTTAGTATTATACTAACGGTTTTTTGATTTAATTTTACCTGTCCATTTAGCAATTCCCTGCTTCAGAACGTTGATGTCTTTATGGCCGTCTTTTTTCAGCATACGTGCTGCACGTAATGCCGTACGTCCGTTCTGATCGTATAAGTAAACCGGCTTATCTTTACGGATACCGCCTTTTTTCATCTGGAATGATGATATCGGAAGGTTCCTTGCTCCCAGAATATGCCCATGTTCGAATTTATCTTTCTCGCGTAAATCTACCAGCTGCACTTTACGCAGATCCTGATTAAATTCATCTTCCGTCAACATGTTGACGCCTCTCATACTTAAAAATGCATTTATCACCAATGCGATGATGACAACTGCCAGAATAATTAAAGCAATAATCCAGCTTTCCACTTAAAAACCTCTCCTTATATATGTGTATTATTTTTTACGCTGTTTACGTTTTGCTTTGCGCAGTGCTTTTTTATATTTTCTTTGATCTTCAGTTAAGATAAAGAAATAGTAGATACCGTATAAAATAGCTGCAAGCACTAAAAGAAAAATCAATGAGCTGACGATCATACTTAAGACCATATCAAGATTCATCAAAAGCCCGATTGCGGCGATAATCAAAACGATAATTACCAAAGCTCTTTTCATTTTTTACCACTCCCTAAAAGATGATTGAATGAATGTATAGCAACTTCAACCTGATCGTTATGCGGCTGTTTTGTCGTTAAATACTGCAGCCATAAACCGGGAAGACCAAGGACTTTCAATACAGGCACTTCTCTCAGCTTATTTGTAAGCTGCAGCACTTCAAATGACAGCCCAAGCACGACAGGTATCAGTAAAATTCTGTTGATTACTCTCACGTAAAGCGGGTCGACCGGTACAAACATGTACACGACGAATCCGACAAGCACTGTAAACAGTATAAATGAACTGCCGCAGCGATAGTGGAGTCTCGATTCTGCCTGAACATTTTCCACCGTAAGCGGTTTGTCCTGTTCGAAGCAGTTAATGACTTTATGTTCAGCACCGTGGTACTGAAACAGTCTTTTTACCATCGGTGTCAACGACAGCAGATAGATATAACCGAGCAGAATGATTAATTTAATCAGTGTCTCCAATGCCACCTGTCCGAACTTCCCTGTAATAATACCGGAAAATATTTCAGCTACAAAAACAGGTATTAAAGTAAGCACAAATTTACCGATTAAGAAGGTAAGTATACCGATAATTACAGTGGAAAGCACGACTTTCGCAGTATTTGCAGAATTTTTCTCCGCTTCTATTTTATAATCTTCCCGGGGATCCCGGTCGTAGCGGTCCGCTGCAAAGTCCATATGTTTCATGCCGTATACACTTGCTTCTAAAATTGCGACATTCCCGCGGACGAGCGGTATTTTCTTTAATTTAGTTAGGAACGGCTTATGAGGCCGCGGCATATCAAAATAATCAATATCGCCATTTGTCCGCCGGATGGCTGTCGACATATGGGTTTTCGACTGGAACATGACGCCTTCAGGCACTGCCTGGCCGCCGTAGATCGGTTTTGTCATTATGCTTCATTCTCTCTACAAGTATTCTGTTGCCGACTGCAGCCGCTCAATTGCTTCGTTAAGCAGTTCGTCGTCTTCTGCAGCCAGTGCATCTGCAATCTGGTTAACAGCTTCAGTAATTTCTTCATTGGCAAGAACAACATTGGAATGTTCCCGTTCGAGAACGTCGGTGAGTTCCAGTTCGCTGACAGCAGTGTCATATGTATCAACTGTGTCGGTGACTGCATCTCTTGTTTTGACGATATCACCTGTATTCAGCTGCTCGTTACCCCGGTAGGCAGCAATATGTTCGTTCATTTTATTAAGGTTTTCTGTAATGCCGTTTGCATATGCACTTACGATTTCAACATATTTTTCGACATTGGGATTATCGCGGTCACGTTCGAAGTTAACGATTTGTGTGTCGAGGTTTTCCAAATGCAAAGTAAGCTGCTGATTGCGCACCTGTTCGGTCTGCAGCAGTCCTTCCAATTCACTTTTGTATTCCTCCTGCTCTATGAGCGACTCTTCAGGTGAACTATTTGAGCACCCCGCAGCGAGTAATATTAATATCATTGCAGACAGTTTAATTTTCATCGCACATTCTCCTATATTTCATTAGACTATTTTAACATGTTAGCGTTAAAATATAAAAAGAAAATGAAATAGATATTAATTTCATGTAAAATGGTTATGGAGAGGTGGCGGAGAAATGATTAAATTTGATAAAGTACAACAGTTGATTGAGAGGGAAAACCTTGATGCGTTACTCGTAATGAGCAGTTATAACAGAAGATATTTAAGTAATTTTACCGGCTCCAGCGGTGCACTTATTATTACGAAGGACTCAAGGTTTCTGATGTCGGACTTCAGGTACAAAGCCCAGGGTGCTGAACAGGCTGAGGATTTCCAGTTTGTGCTGCAGGACAAAGGACTGCTTGATTCCATAATCTCATTTATGAAATCGAAAAACATTAAACGTATTGGTTTCGAAGGGGAACACGTAAACTACAATACATACAGTAAAATTAAAAAAGATTTTGAAACAGTGCCATTAACAGGCGAAGTAGAAAAAATCCGTTTAATTAAAACAGATGAAGAAATTGGATTAATTCAAAAAGCATGTGAAATTGCTGATCAGTCTTACGAGTATATTTTAACTTACGTTAAAGCCGGCATGACTGAAATGGAAGTGAAAAATGAGCTTGAAGCACACATGACTAAACTTGGTGCCAGCGGCCCAAGCTTCGATACAATTGTTGCAAGCGGTCACAGGGGGGCGCTGCCTCACGGTGTCGCTTCAGACAAAGTGATTGAATCAGGCGATATGGTAACATTGGACTTCGGTGCGTACTATAAAGGCTATGCATCCGATATTACACGTACATTCGGCGTGGGTTCTGTATCTGAAGAGATGGAGAACATATACAATGTCGTTTTAGAAGCTCAAATGAAGTCACTGGATGACATTAAATCCGGAATGACAGGACAGGAAGCTGACAGTATTGCACGCGACGTTATTAGCGGACACGGCTTCGGTGAAAACTTCGGTCATTCACTCGGCCACGGCTTCGGACTGGAAGTTCACGAATTGCCAGGTCTCGCACAAAAAAGTACAATGATTTTAGAGCCTGGTATGTGTATTACTATAGAACCGGGTATTTATGTAGACGACTTAGGCGGTGTGCGTATCGAAGATGATACAATAGTTACCGAAACCGGTCTTAAAAAATTAACACACAGCAGTAAAAAACTGTTTATCGTATAAGAAAAGCAGATTACTAGGAGGAAAAACATGATTTCAGTAAACGATTTTAAAACTGGACTTACAGTAGAAGTAGAAGGCAATATTTGGAGAGTTTTAGACTTCCAGCACGTTAAACCGGGTAAAGGTGCGGCATTCGTACGCAGTAAATTAAAAAACCTCCGCAACGGCGCGATACAGGAAAAAACTTTCAGAGCAGGCGAGAAAGTCGGCAGAGCTCAAATTGATAACATGAAGATGCAGTACTTATATGCAGACGGCGACAGCTATGTATTCATGGATAACAACACTTATGAACAAATCGAGATTCCGGGCGACCAGCTGGAATACGAATTAAAATTCCTTAAAGAAAACATGCCGGTATCCATTATGATGTACGGCAGCGAAACACTCGGAGTAGAACTTCCGAAAACTGTTGAGCTTGAAGTTACAGAAACAGAACCTGGAATTAAAGGTGACACTGCAAGCGGTGCATCTAAAACAGCAACACTTGAAACAGGTATAACAATACAGGTACCTTTATTTGTTAACCAGGGCGATATGCTTGTTGTTAACACTGATGAAGCTTCGTACGTTTCAAGAGCGTAATTACATTTTAAGAGCAGTGAGTATTTACTGCTCTTAATTAATACTTGAATTGGTATGACCACCTATGTAAAATGTATTACATATTATTTTATGGGAGAGTAAAACTAATGAATTTAGAACAAGTCGATTCTTTAATTGAAAAAATGGAACGCGCATCTCTTACTGAGATTTCTTATAAAGACAAAGATGTGGATATTAAACTTAAAAGAGAGTTAGCTCCGGCTGTTGCACAAGTACCTCAGACTGTACAAACACAACCGGCACCGCAGGCTCAGGTTCCAGCTGCAGAAGCTCAACCCGCAGATGAAGGAATTGTAGTCAGAGCACCGATGGTCGGCACGTTCTACAAAGCGCCTTCACCTGAAGCTGAAGCTTACCTCAAAGTAGGGGACAAAGTAACAAGCACGTCAGTCGTTTGTATTTTAGAAGCGATGAAACTATTCAATGAAATACAGGCAGAAGTATCCGGTGAAGTTACAGAAATTCTAGTAGACGATGGAGATATGGTTGAATACAATCAGCCATTATTCAGATTGCGATGATTAAAAAGGTATTAATCGCCAACCGCGGTGAGATCGCGGTAAGAATCATTCGTGCATGTCATGAACTTGGAATCGAAACTGTCAGTATATACTCTGAAGCAGATTATGATAGTTTACACCGGAAACTAGCGACAGAATCATACTGCATCGGACCCAAGCTTTCAAAAGACAGCTACCTGGATATGATTGGCATCATTACTATTGCACAGTCAACAGGCTGTGATGCAATTCACCCGGGATACGGATTTTTAGCTGAAAACAGTGATTTTGCTGAGATGTGTGAATCATCAAGCTTAATCTTTATCGGCCCGATGTCTGAAACGATTTCCCTAATGGGTGTGAAAGACGTTGCGAAGAAAACGATGATTGAAGCGGATGTACCGACAGTACCAGGCAGCGACGGTGTAGTTAAATCACTTGACGATGCTTATATTATTGCTGAAGAAATCGGCTATCCAATTATTATTAAAGCGAGCCACGGCGGCGGCGGTAAAGGAATCCGTGTCGCACGTACTAAAGAAGAATTGACTCAAAACTATAAATTAACCGAGCAGGAAGCTGAAAGTGCATTTGGCAATAAGAGTCTTTATATTGAAAAATATATTGAGAACTTCCGCCATATTGAAATTCAGGTACTCGGAGATTACCACGGCAACGTTGTCCACTTAGGCGAGCGCGACTGTACAGTACAGCGCCGCATGCAAAAACTTGTGGAAGAAGCACCAAGCCCGGTCATTAGTGAAAAAACACGACTTGAAATGGGTGAAACAGCAGTCCGTGCAGCGAAAAGTATCGATTATATCGGTGCCGGCACGATTGAATTTATTTATGACTTAAATGATCACCAGTATTACTTCATGGAAATGAACACGCGTATTCAGGTTGAACACCCGGTGACAGAAATGATTACCGGCATTGACCTTGTGAAATCACAAATACAAGTCGCAAACCATGATCCCATTCCTTATAAACAGGAAGATATTAAATTCGAAGGCCACGCATTTGAATTTAGAATCAATGCGGAAAACCCGTATAAAAACTTTATGCCGTCAGCAGGGAAGATTACAGAATTCCTTCAGCCCGGCGGATTCGGTGTCAGAATGGATACTGCATCATACGCAGGATATGTTATTCCTCCGTACTACGATTCAATGATTGCGAAACTGATCGTCCACGGTAAAAACCGTGAAGAAGCAGTAGCAACAGCGAAACGTGCACTTGATGAATTCCAGATCAGCGGCATCGATACGACAATTCCGTTCCACCAGAATATATTATTGAACAATGCATTTTTAAACAATGATTATAATACAAATTTCCTGGCAGAACAGGACATTATGAAGTAAGGCTTTGAACCGTCTTTTTATTCCATAAGGAATAGAGAGGCGGTTTTTATCTTCTTAAATATAGGGTAGACATTAGTAAATCGTATTGAGGAGGAAGTAAGACAATGAATAATTTCCTTGAAGTATTTAATGATGAACTGAAGAAGGTAAAAACAGCAGAGAATA
>CANRKV010000059.1 GCA_947631305.1 uncultured Jeotgalicoccus sp. | reverse complement strand
TCGAGTGCCACTGAAACCGATACAGAAGCACCTGGCGACTCACCAAGGAGAGCAATTACAGAGTTATCTTCAGAACTTACAACTTCTGTTCCAAACTGAATAAAGCCTTTGCCATGCTCTTCTGTATCTTTAATCACCTGTACACGTTTACCTGCGATGTGAATATCCCAGTCCTCGTCTTTTGCATCAGGTACAAATTTTCTGAGCTCTGTCATTCTGTCAGCTTTACGCATCATGACCTGCTGGATTGAATATTTCACCAGCGGTAAATTCTTAATGCCTGCTGAGGCCATCGTTAATAAATTGTCTGTCTTGATTGATTTGAATAAATCCAGATTCGAACCGTATTTTAGAAACTTCGGTCCGATTGCAGCAAATGGTCCAAACAGTAAACTTTCCTGGCCCTGAATGTAGCGTCTGTCCAAGTGCGGTACTGTCATCGGCGGTGTGCCGTATGGTTCTTTACCGTACACTTTAGCATTATGACGTCCGACGACTTCAGGGTTGTTGCATACTAAAAATGCACCGCTGATTGGGAAGCCCCCCAGATGTTTGCTTTCGGGTATTTTTGTTTTCTGCAGCAGTGGAATTGCATGTCCGCCGGCACCGATGAAAATGTAATCTGCAGTATGGTACTCGATTTTATCATCTTCAATATTATGGATTTTAACTTCCCATTTATTATTTTCAAGCTGTCTGAAATCCAGCACCTCATGGCGGTAATGAACGGAGGCATTATTATAATCGTGAATATCCCTTGCCATTTTACGCGTTAATTCACCGAAGTTAACATCGGTACCGTCGTTAATTTTACTTGCAGCGACTGGTTCATCTGATGATCTTCCGTTCATCATCAATGGAATCCATTCTTTGAGCTTATTATTATCTTCTGTATATTCCATATCCCGGAACATAGAGTGCGGCACCAGTGCCTCATAGCGTCTCTTCAGAAAATCTACATTACCCGTGCCCATAACAAAACTGATGTGCGGAAGCGGACGGATAAACTCCTCCGGATTATTTATATGATTATTTCTAACTAAATAAGACCAGAACTGCTTGGAAATTTCGAATTGTTCATTGATTGATTTTGCTTTCTCAATATCGATAGAACCGTCTTTCTGCTCTACAGTATAGTTCAATTCACATAACGCAGCATGCCCTGTTCCCGCGTTATTTGTTTCATGCGAACTTTCATTCCCTGAAACATCCAGCCGCTCAAACAGTTTAATATTCCATCCGGGTTCTAAATTCTTCAGAAAGGAGCCGAGTGTTGTACTCATAATTCCTGCACCGATTAATATGATGTTTTTAGAAGAGTTTTTATCCATGATTAGCCAGCTTTCTTATTTTTGATCTGAGATTATTTAATAATCATTACAGGTATATTGGCACGCTTTGCTACTTTGTGCGTGACATGCCCGAGAACATATTTGATATTCATTTTAGAACGCTTATTGCTCATCACTACAATTTCATACTCATTACTTTCAATTTCCTTTTGAAGTTCAGCAAGAATACGTCCCGTTTCAAAGTAAATTTTGTAATTAAGGCCGCGTGCATCAAGCTCATCGGTAAAGTGTTTAAGATCTCCCACTCTTTCCTTCGCAATATCATCAAAATGCTTGCCCTGATATTTCACATTATCCGCCATTTCATTTTCCGATATTACATTAAAAATCGTGATCATTGAATCTTTGCTGTTATCCGTCAGTTTCACAAGCTGGTCCGGCACGTTGTCAAATGAGTTTCCAAAATCATATGGCAGCAGAATATTTTTATACATACAGAACACATCCTTTCTAAATTTTAAATAATCATTTAATTCAATATTAAATGTTATAAGGCTGTTTATGCAATGTAATTCCCTTTTTAATTTCTTAAAAATTACTTCCCGGAATGTTTTTTTATTCAATATGCTATATATTTTACATAGCATATCCATTATTACTGCAGCAGCAAAGTCAGCTGTTATACTTAGTCTGTAATTATTATATGGTTCACAGCCGGCAGTAATGCTGAATATTAAGGAGAAACATTATGGCTCAATTACATTTAAACAATATAAAAAAGCAGTATGACAGTTCAGGACCTGTTGTTGTCAGGAATTTCAGCCTGGATATAGAAGAGGGCGAGTTTATAGTCTTTGTCGGACCGTCCGGCTGCGGTAAATCGACCACTCTCCGGATGATGGCCGGACTGGAAGAGATCACGGACGGTGAATTTTATATAGGCGATAAACTGATGAATAATATTCCTCCAAAAAACCGTGATATCGCTATGGTTTTTCAAAATTATGCGTTATATCCGCACATGTCAGTGTATGATAATATCGCATTCGGTCTGAAGATAAAAAAGAGACCTAAACAGGAAATTAAACAGAAAGTAGAACAGGCAGCGGATATACTCGGGCTGACCGATTACCTGCAAAGAAAACCAAAAGCACTGTCCGGCGGGCAGAGACAGCGTGTCGCTCTCGGGAGGGCGATTGTCAGGGAAGCGGATGTATTCTTAATGGATGAACCGCTGTCGAACCTCGATGCAAAATTGCGCGTGCAGATGAGAGCAGAAATTATGAAACTCCACCAGCGCCTGAAAACGACGACGGTTTATGTGACCCACGATCAAACTGAAGCACTTACCATGGCAACGAGAATTGTCATTATGAATAACGGTGAGATAATGCAGGTCGGCTCGCCTCAGGAAGTTTACAATACGCCCGATAATTTATTTACCGCACAGTTTATCGGCTCACCCGCGATGAATATATTTGATAGTGTATTCGACGGGCAAGAGTTAACTGCAGGCGGCACAAAAATTAAAGTTGCAGATTCCGATCAGGACATGCTGAATAATTCAGGATATGCGAATCAGAAAATAAAATTTGGCATTCGTCCTGAAAATGTTCTGGAGTACAATGAAATGTCACATCAAAAAACAGCGTCACCATTTGATATAGAAATCCAGGTGAATGAACTGCTCGGCTCGGAATTTATGATTTACTCAGAACTTGAAGGTGAAGAAATTGTTGCAAGAGTAGATGCTCATAATCAAAACAAACCCGGTGATACAATGACTTTTGCTTTTGATATGAGTAAAGCTCATTTCTTTGATGCAGATACAGGAAAAAGAATTACAAACAGTTAAAAAATGCCTGCTTACACTTTAGTAAGCAGGCAATTTATATTATTTTATAATCATTACAGGTATATTCACACGTTTTGCGATTTTATGTGTAACGTGTCCAAGCACATGCTTGATATCCATTTTGGAACGTCTGTTACTCATGACTACTACTTCGTAATCGTTGTTTTTAATTTCTGTTAACAGTTCATTAATAACACGTCCTGCTTCAAAGCGTATTTCATATTCGAGCCCGCGCTTATCAAGCTCATCTGTGAACGGTTTGAGTTCTTTCGTTTTGTCTTCTGTTATCGCATTGAAACGTTTCCCGTTAAACTTTACATCACTCGACATCTCATTTTCAGTGATGACATTAAAAATAGTAATGACAGCACCTTCACTGTTCTCTGTCATTTTAGCCAGCTGATCAGGTACGTTATCGAATGAGTTTCCGAAATCGTATGGCAGCAATATTTTTTTATACATACTTACACATCCTTAAATTTTTATCATACTAATATAAAGTTAATGCTTTAAAAGTAATATTCCCTCTGTAAAAATATTTACACATTTTGTCTTCTGTAAAAGTATTCAAATTAGCTTATCAGATTCCCACAGTTTTGAATACACCTTTGATTGTAAATGTTTCAATAAACATCGCCATATCTTCTATAGACTCTTCACATCCATCTTTCAGCCATTTTAATAAGATGCCGACATGCGCATTTGTAATGTACGTAATCAGATAATCGGTAAATATTTCAGAGTCCAGCTCAACCCCAAACTCCTTGCTTTTCACTTTATAAAAATCAAACATATGCTGTGAAAAATATTTCGCGAGTTCTGCAGAACCAAGCCCGTTCGCAATAACGAGTACCCGTTTCCGGTTATCCTTTAAGTATTGGAACTGCTGCACAATCGTTTCCTTAAGATGATTTTCCCCGACGTCTTTAAAACTGCTTCCTGTAATATTTTTATAAAGAAGCTGTTCTATGTCATTCATCATCGATTCCTGGTAACTTTCAATCAATTCATATTTGTCTTTATAGTAGCTGTAAAATGTCCCTCGGTTAATCATCGCTTCACTGCTTATGTCCTGAATAGTAATACTCTCAAAAGTTTTCCTTTCCAGTAAATTAATAATTGCCTGATCTATCGCGTGCAATGTTTTTTGAACTCTTAAATCTTTTTTCATAAATAATCAACCTTTCATACTATAGTGTCGGTTATCCTACATAATGGCTTACATCATCCATTGCAGTTTAAACTTCCGCTTATATAATAAGTTATTGTACACACTGTACAATAAGTTTAAAAGAAAAATTATAGAGGATGATTGAATGTTTCAAGATTTTAGATTTATATTAAAAAAACCATTACTGCTGATTTCACTGCTGGTAATTTCATTATTACCAGTAATATATACAGTTACATTTCTTGGGGCGATGTGGAATCCCTATGACCGGACAGGTGATATGCAATTTCATATTGTAAATGAAGATAAAGGTAACGAAGATATAAATATTGGGGAAAATATAGTCGATGAGCTGAAAAATAACAAGCAGCTGGACTGGCAATTTACAGACTTAGAAAAAGCAGATGAGGCACTTAAAAAGGGTGAGTCATACGGTTACCTCGAGATACCTGAAGATACATCGGATAACGCCATGACATTCTTATCTGATGCTCCTCAGAATGTAGATTTGATACTGACAACAAATCCCGGCCATAACTTTATCGGATCTATTATGACCGAACAGGCAGGTACTGTAATATCTGATTCTGTTCAGCAGGAAATTACCGAAGTTTATACTAAAACACTGATAAGTGAATTAGGAAATATTTCTGATCAGAGTGATGAAGCTGGCAAAGCAGTTAAAGAGCTCGCAGACGGGGCAGCAGCACTAGACAACGGTTTGCTGGAACTTTCCAACAGCTCCGCACAGTTAAAAGATGGCGCCTCAAACCTTAAAAATGGGGCAGTACAGATAAATAATGGAGCAGGTGAACTATACAGCGGTGAACTGCAGTTTACCAGACAATTAAATCAGCTGGCTCCAATACTCGGCAGCTACAGTCAGCCGCTTACCGGCGCACAGTCTGAGCTTGAAAATGGTGCAAATCAATTAAATGAAGCGAGTTCAGAGCTCGCAAACGGTATGGGTGAACTAGACAATGGTCTCACAGAAATGAACAGCGGTATCGAAGAACTGAAAGGCGGATCTGCTGAATTATCCGGAGCACTTATTGACGTGAATACACAAGTCAATGAATTGCTCACTCAATTTGAAGAGCGGAATATAGTCTTTAGTGATGAGGGAGCCAAAGCAATGGCCAATCCGGTCAACCTGGAAATTGAGAGCACTGTCGATACTCAGAACTATGCACAGAGTTTTGCTCCGCTCATACTCGCCGTCAGTTTGTTTATAGGCGGTCTGACACTTAATGTAGTCTATCCAATGAATAAAATCTTCAAGGAGAAAAAATCTGTACTGAGACAATGGCTCAGCCGCGGACTGCTGTTTATATCTCATGCAGTCATCATCTCGACTTTACTTTACAGTGTCACAGTATGGGGAATGAAAATTGAGATCGCGAGTCACTGGAGATTTTATCTTGTAATGCTTGTCTGGTCTCTGGTATCTATTACGATGATTGGATTACTTGTAATGATGTTTGGAAATTTCGGCAAGTTTTTAGGAATAGTACTGCTCATCGTTCAGCTTTCTTCAAGCGGCGGCACGTTCCCAATCGAAACTGCCGGGAGTTTATACCAGACACTCTATAACTTTTTACCTATGGCATTCGTCGTTACCGGATTTAAAGATGCGATATTCGGTCAGTCATTCAGTATGGAATTCAGCACTGTAATATACTCACTGACTGCAGTGGTTGTAGCCTCATACCTTCTCATACTGATAGTTTTATGGATAAAAGAGAAGTTTCCAAAGTATGAAGAGAAGGCCAGTAAAATGGCTAAATTTGAAAATTAAATGATTAAGAGCCTGTTTCTAAAACAGGCTCTTTTTTATGACTAATCGTTCTTATATTGTCACTTTTGATTAATAACGCTATGCATTACACTTCTATACATTACACATCAGCGTTTTTGTTCAATTGCACAGCCTAAATAACGCTATGCGTTATTTATTGCTACAGTATTTTAAAATACCAAATTGCACTCGATGTGTAAGTTTGGTATTATCAATAGGTTATTTATTTCGCAGGTATTTAAAATCCAGAATATAAGACAATATTCTATAAAATAATAAGGAGCATATTCAATGAAGGATTCTTCAAGTCCAAGTACTAGAAAATTATCGAAAGTATTTATATATTCGGTACTGATTGTTGGGATACTGGTTGTTATCGGTGCAATTGCACCTGAAAAATTCGGTTCTGTTGCAGGTTCGATTTCAAACTGGGTCAGTAAATATTTCGGCTGGTACTACATGATTATTACATCTGTCACACTGTTTTTCTGTATTTTTCTTATTTTCAGCCCCATCGGAAAATTAAAGCTCGGTAAACCGCACCACAAACCTGAGTTCAGCACGCGTTCATGGCTGATGATGCTGTTCAGTGCCGGTATGGGTATCGGTATGATTTTCTACAGTACATCAGAGCCAATTGCTCACTATTTCGCACCGGCTACGGCTGATCCGGAAACAGAAGAAGCAACGCTTGAAGCAATTAGAGCAACTATCTTCCACTGGGGTGCTCACGCATGGGGGATGTACGGTGCTGTAGCACTTGCTCTTGCATATTTCCAATTCAGAAAAGGTGAATCCGGTCTGCTGTCAAAAACTTTACGTCCTATATTAGGAGATAGAGTTGACGGTCCTATCGGTATCCTTATTGACGTACTGACTGTTTTCGCAACAGTAATCGGTGTTGCCGTTTCACTTGGTATCGGAACAACTCAAATTAACGGCGGTCTGAATTACTTATTTGGTGTACCGATTAATATCGGTGTACAGGGACTTATTATTACCGTTGTTACTGTACTGTTCCTTGCCAGCGCATGGAGCGGCTTAAGTAAAGGTATTAAGTATTTAAGTAACCTGAACACTCTTTTAGCTGCAATACTATTAATCGCTATTCTCATATTAGGACCAACATTACTCATTCTAAACATGCTGCCGACTGCAGCAGGGGAATACTTTAATACATTTATCTCCAGAACACTTGATGCAGCACCGCTGAACAGCGGCAAGAATGACTGGCTGCAGTCATGGACAATTTATTACTGGGCATGGTGGCTCAGCTGGAGTCCTTTCGTCGGTATTTTCATTGCTCGTGTATCGAAAGGACGTACAGTTCGTGAATTCGTCCTTGGACTGCTTATCGTACCGACATCAATCGGTATTATCTGGTTCACCGTGTTCGGTGTGACAGGTATAGAAATTGCGAGCAAAGTTCCATCGATTGTTGAATTCGGTCCGGAAACTCAGCTGTTTGCTATATTCAATGAATTGCCGCTCAGCATCCCGTTATCGATTGTGGCAATTATTTTAGTTGCCTCGTTCTTCATTACATCTGCAGACTCTGCGACATTCGTACTCGGCATGCAGACTTCAAACGGTTCACTCCGCCCGTCGTCAGGCATCAAAATTGTCTGGGGTATCAGCTTATCAGCTATTGCTTTTATCCTGCTGCTGTCAGGCGGAGAAACAGGACTTGAAGCATTGCAGTCCGCTGCAATTATTGCCGCATTGCCATTCAGTTTTGTAATTATAATGATGATGGTCTCATTTTATAAAGATGCCAACCAGGAACGTAAATATCTCGGACTGACAATCACTCCGAATTCAAAACGTATGGAAGAGTATCTTAAGAAAGAAGAAAGAGAATATCAGGAACAAAAAAATGCAGGTATCGATGAAAGAGACTTGTAGTTGAATAGAAACACCCTGCATACTGAAGTAATTCAGCGTACAGGGTGTTTTTTACTATTCGAAATAACTTCTGATGAATGCAGATTTTTGGTTTGCTATAATTAACAGCACTATTACGGAAATGTGGAGATACGTATGTTCGAACTTTTGCTGATTATGCTCGAAAGACTTGGATTAATTGTAATGATTGCCTTTATCGCAACACGCATGCGTTTTTTTAGAAATATGCTTTCACCGTCGGAACTGACAAGAAAGCAGGAATATACTGCCATTTTGTTCTTTGGGGCTTTTGGTATTATCGGCACTTATTCCGGGATTACTTTTCAGGCGGAACCATTTCTGCTGCAGCGTCTGACAACTGATATTTATAGTACCGAAGCAATTGCCAACTTCCGTGTTATCGGTGTCGTACTTGCCGGATTATTCGGCGGATATAAAGTCGGTGCTGCTGCAGGCGTGATTGCCGGCGGACATCGTATGCTGCTCGGCGGTTTTACCGGTTTTGCATGCGGTATTGCGACGATCGCTGCGGGTATTTTTGCTGCCTGGTTCCGTTCAAGAAATCCGGGAGTTATATCTAAGCCTCTCCATGTATTTGCAATTGGTGCTGCTGCAGAAATGATGCAGATGGGGCTGATTGTCCTGTTAGCCCGTCCTTTCGCGGAAGCTCTCGCACTCGTCCAGCACATCGCTCTGCCGATGATAATCGCAAACGGCCTCGGATGTGCATTGTTCCTGCTGATTATGCAAAGTGTTACGAGAGAAAAGGAAAAAGCGGCAGCGTCACAGGCACAAAAAGTGCTGCGTATCGCAGAACAAACACTCGTACATTTAAAATCCGGTTTAACGCCGCAGTCTGCGGACAAAGTATGTTCAATTCTTTATAAGGAACTCAATCTCAAAGGAGCAAAAATCAAAGACAGAGGGCGCACACTGGCACATAT